>NZ_JBTKTG010000002.1:0-102702 GCF_054456995.1 Mycoplasma tracheobuteonis
ATGTACTTTAATTTTTGCTCTATTGTAAATTGTTTTCTTGACATAGAAAAACACATTCCTTTCTTAAACTGGAATGTGTCTAAAAATTTTCTCCTAATATAGACGAATTAATTTTCTTTGTTATTTATTTCTTCTTTTATGATATCTACTTCATGAGGTAATTCTTTTGAATCAGCTTCTATGCTAGTAGTATCTGTATTAGAATCGTAACCATTATTTTCTAAAAATGTGTTTTGCTTTCCATACATTTGTCTTCATTTATTCATTAATTGTTCATTTAGAGTAAATGTTGCAATTAAATATGATATAGCACATAACCCAAATACTACAACTGTATCAAATGGGAAAACTAATCATTTTACTTCAAAAGTTTCTTTACCATTGACTTTAATTGTCTCAGATTCAGGAATTCAAAATAAAGTAAGAATAATACCTAAAATAAAAATGTAATTAGGAAAACGATAAATTGATATTTTCTTATATCAAGCTAGAATAAATCCATAAATCACTATACTAAAGCCATATACGATTGAAATCACAATTCTAGCTGCTATTGGTAAAACATAGTTAGAAGATGGAATAAATGTTTTTCAAGGTATGATAATACCGCTACATAAGATTAAAACTAAACTTGTGATAAATAAGTATGTATAAAATATAGTAGCATATCAATTTCTTTTTTTAGCTTGTTTCTTTTTCTTATTCACGTGAGTCTCTCAATCTCATCATATTTAGAATAAATTCTGCTAATGGTAATGTAACAGTTTCTTCTTTTCCGTATTCTCTATATGAGATAGTTTCGCTCAATCTTTCTTTTTCTCCAAGAATAATTTGGAATTTTGATTTAGACATTTGAGCTTCACGAACTTTTTTAGCAAGTCTTTCGTCACGATCATCTAATTTAGATCTAAAGTCTGCATTAAATAAAATATTATTAACTTCTTTTGCATATGCAACATCTTCTTTTTTATTAGTTGCTGGGATTACTGTGAATTGTTTTGGAGCAAGTCAAAATGGTAATACACCTTTAGTTTGTTCAAGTAAGATAGCTACAAAACGTTCATAAGTTCCGATTAATCCACGGTGAATCATAACAGGACGTTCTTCTTCATTATTTTGGTTAGTAAATGTGATTTGGAAACGTTCCGGCAATAAGAAATCAAGTTGTAATGTTGAAACTGTAATTTCATGTCCTAAAGCTGTAAAGATTTGGATATCCATTTTAGGACCATAGAAAGCTGCTTCACCAATTTTTTCTTCATATTTAACACCTAATTCATTAAGCACTTCACGAAGTTGGTTTTCAGCTTCATTCCACATATGATCATCTTCATAGTATTTTTCTTTGTTTTCTGGGTCTCTTAATGAAAGTGATACATATGAAATTTGAATTTTAAAGATTTCTAATGTTTCTTTAATTAATTGGTACATTGATTTGAATTCTTCAGCAATTTGGTCTTTTCTAACGAATAAGTGACCTTCTGTTAAAAGCATTCCTCTAACACGTTCTAAACCTGTTAAAGCCCCTGATTTTTCATATCTATATAGTTGAGATTGTTCTGAGTATCTAATAGGTAAATCACGATATGAACGTTTTTCTGTGTTGTAACATAAGATGTGGTGAGGACAAGTCATTGGACGTGGAATTAAACGTTCATTTTCAACTACGATAGGTCTAAACATATCATCTTTATAGTGAGCTAAGTGTCCTGAAATTTCATAAAGTTCTTCTTCTCCGAAGTGCGGAGTAAGAACTTCTGTAAATCCATATTTTCTATCCATCTTAAGCACAAGATTTCTAATTTCATTATGAATGTACATTCCATCTTCAAGCCAGAATGGTAAACCTTGACCACCTAGCTTATTAAATGTAAATAATTTTAATTCTTTACCTATTTTTCTATGGTCTCTTTCTTTACGATCTTTTAAAATTTCCAAATAAGCATCTAGTTCTTCTTTTGTTTCTCAAGAAGTACCATAAATTCTTGTAAGTTGAATATTGTCACTATTTCCTCTTCAGTAAGCACCAGCTAATGAAAGTAATTTAAAGTGTTTGATTTTCTTTGTATCTTCAACGTGTCCGCCTGCACACAAGTCAACAAAGACTGTTTCATTATTTAATGGATCAACTAAAGCATAGAAAGTAACTGTTTTACCATTAGCTACAAGTTCATCATATAATTCTTGTTTATAAGGTTTATTTGTAAAATCATATTCATCGATAGAAACTTGTTTCATAACTAAGTTACGTGAAGCAAGTTTTTTCATATATTTTTCTATTTTAACTAATTCGGTTTCGCTTAATGGTGTTTCGAATTCGAAGTCGTAGTAGAATCCTTCTTCAGTAGCGGGTCCAAATCCCAGTTTTACATTTGGATATAGTTTTTCAACTGCAGCACCAAGTAAATGGCTTGTTGTATGATTTAAAAATTTATTCGCTTTCATTTTATCTCCTTAAAGTAGTGTAATTATATTACTTTTTTATTATTATATCTTACTCTGTAAGATAAAAAATGTCTAGAATTTATCTATGATATTTAAAAAAAAGAAAAAGTCTTAATGACTTTAAATTATTTCTTATTCCTTTCTACATTTTTTTCCTTTTATGAAATTTTATTTTTTTAATTTTTAATTGTCTTTTTTGAAAAAGCTTTTTATAAAAAAATTACTCATTTTGATATTTGCACCTATTTTTTAGATAAAAAAATATAATCTTTTTTATTCATTTTTGCATTTCCACAAAAGTGGAAAGATAAACAGCTATGCTACATATATATATCTAAATGGTTATATATCTATGTATATCGGGGACAAATAAATTAACATAAATCACTAAAAATTTAAGGAGATAAAATGAAAAAATCAAAATGATTTTTATCATTACCATTAGCTACCGGTACAATAGTTGCACCATTAGCAGTAGTCGCATGTAAAAACGACAAAAATGCGGAAAATGATAAAAAAGAATTAGAAAATAAAAAAACCGAATTAGCTACGATTCAAGAAGAAAAATCTCAGCTTCAAGGGCAATTAAATGCTAAAACAGCTGAATTAGAAAACTTACAAAAAAACATGAAGCTAAAGTTGCAGAATTACAATCTACTGCAAAACAAAAAGATGATCTTTCAAATCAAGTTACAAATCTTCAAGGACAATTAACAACAGCTCAAAAAGAAAAAACAAGATTGGAAGAACAAATTGATGCTAATGAAGAGAAATCAAAATCTGAAAAAGCAGATTTATTAAAACAAGTTGAAGATAAAAAAGCAGAACTTGCTAACTTACAAAAAGAATATCAAGAAAAAAATGCTGAATTAGATGGAACTAATGCTAAGAATGCAGAATTAACAAATAAAGTTCAAGAATTCGAAAAACAATTATCTGCAATTAAAGGTGAAAAAGATACTTTAACACAACAACTAGCAAACAAAACAGAAGAATTTAAAAACTTACAAAAAGAACTTGAGGCTAAAGACGCAGAATTACAATCTACTATAAAACAAAAAAATGATCTTTCAAAGCAAGTTGAAGAACTACAAGCACAATTAACAGCAGCTCAAAAAGAAAAAGAAACATTAAAAGCTACATTTGATGATGTTAATAAAAAATACGAAAAACTACTTATCGAAAACAGTGAACTTAAATCAAATGATGGTACAGATGAATCTACATTACAAGATGTAGAAAAAGCTGACGGAATTGAAGAAATTGCATCTAAAGTTAATTCAACGGAAGGCGATTCACTTGATGATAAAATTGCTAAATACATCGCTGATAATAATTTAACTCAAACATCTGAAAAAGAAGTTAATGGTAAAAAACAATCTGTAGTTGAAAATACCGAAGCCGGAGATAAAATAGAGATCTCAATCTTATTAGAAATTAAAAAGCTCAATGAAGCAAATGAAAATGATGATCAAACTACTAAAAATAAAAAGGCAAAATTAGATGCTGCACACATCAATTTAAATAAATATCAAGGTGATGAAAATTCTGCAGTAACACTTGCTGATTGAATTAAATTTGCAGTTGAAATTTCAAACGCACTTAAATAATTATTCAAATCTTAGTCATATGGTTTCATATGACTTTTTTGTTTTAATTCGAAACAAAAAACACATTCAGATAAGCGAATGTGTTTTTTATATAAGTTATATCTATATTAACGAGTAGATCATTTAAATGATTTAGAAGATAATCCAAATAATAGAACACTTCAAATATAAGGTAATATGAAATTAATTATATTTTCAGTTTTTGATCCGATGGTTATTAAATCATTATGCGTTATTGATTTATTACTCATTAATATATATGAATTTAGATATGAGTTTAACTCTGTTCTATTTTTAATAAATTCAACAATTTGATTTATACTTGCTTGTAGATTATCTCCATTTAAGTCAGCAATAATTTTATTAAATTCTTCTTTTGATGCATTTTTAGGGTTTATACCTAAGGCGAGATTTTCTAGAAAAATTAGATTATTTGCAGCTTGATTTTTATTAAGAAGAATACTATTTAATTCTTTGCTTACAGTTTCATTTAGCACTGATTCAAAAGGAATTAACATTGGTTGAATTGTTTTTAAGGAATTAAATGAATGATATGTTTTAGAAACATCAAAGATATTGTATTTTTCAAAGGCTATCGTATTAAAATCATTTGCTCCTATGTTATTCATATTTCCCAAAAGTTGATCTGCTTCACTTTTAATTGAACCATTTTGCATCATAGGGTATTTGTTTAAAACAAGTGTATATTTTGAAAGCGATTCTAAATATGATTTGTAATCATTTATTTCATAAATGGCGGGTGCATTTTGCTCACTAAAATTAATATCTTTTCCATTTATGCTCATAATATTAGATAAATAAGCGTTTCCATCAAAAGCCATCTTATTTTGTGTTATAGATGATTTAAATGGAGAGATATAAGAGAAATATCACATACCTTTAACTTCTGAAACAGCAACCATAGGAAATACTTGTCCTGTTAAAAACATAGAAATAATTAGTAATGTAGACCCAATAGCTTGAATCATTAAAATAGATTTAGATACTGAAACAATAAATAATCCTACAGCTAGCGAAACAAGAGTCAAGGTAAGTAATGAATAAATTAAACCGAATACATCTATTTGTTGAAAAATTTGTTTTAGAGACGATAATGATACCGAATAAGTTTTATTTCCGATAACTTGACTATAGATAACCTTTCCATAAAGGAAATAGTCAGGGCCAAATATTATAAAACTAAAGAACAATGTTCAAAGCCCCGAAAGAAACATAATTAGAAAATAATAAGTTGATACATAAAGTAAAAAGACAATAGGTTTTATTTTTGTAGCTCCTATTCTTTTAAGTAAGGTAGATTTTTTGAACTCAAAAATTGCTGTAGGAAGCGAAACACAAGCAATTGCTACTGGTCCAATTGTTAATGATGAAGAAATAATCATTGGATAGTTAAATATCAGACCACAAACAACAATGAAAATTATAGGATATCCGAATGCAAAAAATGGTCCTACGAACGCTTTTCAAAAATGAATATTGATTAATGAAAAAATTCCATTAAAAGTATTTTCTGTGTGTGATTTATTTTTTGTTTTTGCCATATTATTATCCTATATATTTATCCAAGCAGTTCGCTATAGAACCAAATTCATTAATTGTTTCATCTCTTAATGCATCATAAATAATTTTTCCTTTATGCATAATAACTATTCTATCAGCAATTATTTCAACTTCATTTACGTCATGAGAAATCAATAGTATTGATGAGTCGTTAGCTATTGCAAATTTTTTAATAAAATGAATTAGTCTTGATTTAATTTTTATATCTAAACCAGTGCTTAATTCATCTAATATTATTAGTTTAGGGCAGTGAATTATTGCTAATAAAGCATTTAGTCTTTGCTGTTGTCCGCCAGATAATGAAGCTGCTTTGTTATAAATAAACTCATCAATTCCAAAAATCTTAATTAAATTTTCTACATCCTCATCATCAAGTGTTGAACCATAAATCTTTTTCATCGACACAATGACGTCTTTTACAGTTAAACCTTGAGGGTAGGATGAATCTTGAAATTGTATTCCTATAAGCGTATTATTTTGGTGTTCACTATCTTTAAATTCATAAACTATTTCGCCTGATGTAGGTTTAGAAATACCAACTATCATTTCTACTGTAGTCGTTTTTCCGGCACCATTAGAACCTAATAGCGCAACATTTTGTCCCTTGTATAAAGTCAAATTCATATTTCTTACTGCATAAAATTCTTTGTTATGCCTAATCGAGAATTTCTTACTAACATCCTTTATGCTTATCAACTTAGGCAAATCAAACTCTCTTGTTTTAATATTTTCAAATCCTTCAACTTTTTGAGATTGTTTCTCGAGGTCCGATAAAAAATTTTTAGAAATAATTTTTACTTTAGTAATATTATCATTCATTTTTACATCCTTCTTCTTTAATTATAAAGATATTTTAAATATTAAGTTATATATTATATTAATTTGAAAGTTTTTCACAATATTTGGTTTTAAAGATAACAGACGAACTCGTTTATAAAAATAGGGTGCACAAGTTAATCAGTTATTCAAACAATTAATCTATTTCATTATTTATTTATATTTTAAGTACGTTTATCTTATTTTTAAAGAATGAGTGAGTAAAAGATTATGAACGAACAGATTCACCTATTATTTTTCTTGCTAAATTTTCGAATGCTCACTTAGGTATTTTAAATATGCCCCTAAACCTAACGGTAAAATTATTTCTATTAAAATTAATACTCAAGCATTTGAATAAATTCTATCAATTAATAATCTACTAGAATGTACATTGTTTTTAGTAGAAATCGACCATTAGCTATTGAAATAGTATAGGGCTACTTTATCTTAATCATTTTTTTAAAAGTTGTTGTGAAATCTTTTATTTTTCTACAACTTCTAAGGGTGTAAATAAATTATTGCATCCATTACAGATAGTGCAGGAATAGTTAAAGCAAGCATTTATAATTCAAAATTTAAAATTCCACTTAAGCTACTTTTCTTCTTGGACTGTATCAAAATTTTTGGAATAACTGTGTAGAAATTAATATGCTTGTAATTTGAAAAAAGCTCTTTAATAATGTAATTCTTAATTAGTACATTTCCATATTAATCATTATTTTCATTTTATTTGTATTACATTTTCTATAAAAATAATTTGTAGCAAGGTTGATTTGATAAATTCTACTATATTTACAATTGGTGGGTTTCTAATATCATTAGGATCATATTGCCAGCTACACTCATTACTTGATAAGGCGATGTTGCTGTTAGAATTCTATTATGTAAATTCTTATATTTGCTAACTAAACTGTTAAATAATTCTTTAGTTATATCTCTTTAAATTGAAATGCATTCAAAATTATGATACTTGTGAAATTTACAACCATTTTTTAATAATTTGTTTGGTAAAGTTACTTTGAAACTTAGTTTATCAAGGTAAAATGTCCCAATGATAGTGTTGAAAATAGTGATGTTAAGCCTATTTTTATTCATTATATACTTTTTAAATGTTAAAAATTAGCATAAAAAAACACAACGCGCTTTATCTAAGAAGTAACAAATGCATTGTATTAATTTATTTATTATTAGTTTTTAGATTGGTATTATCTTTCATCAGTTCATTCGAATTGGAATCCGTAGATACTTACAGTATCTCCGATTTCAATTCCCATACGAACTAATTCATCTCAAACTCCGAGTTTTTTTAGAATATTATTAAATCTAACTAAGTTATCAAATGTATTGATAGGTATACGGTTGTATAGTTCTTCAACCTTTTTACCCTCAACTTCGAAGTAACCTTTATATGGATTTTTAATCACATAATCTGGTTCGTACTCGATAACTGTTTCTTCTTCTTGTTCTTCTTCAACTGCTTCTAAATTATTTTTTGTAATCATATCTCAAAGTTTTGCTTTAACTTCTTCTAAATTCTCACGGAAAATAGCTGAAATTGTAACAACTTCAATGTTTGGATATTTATTTTTAAATGCTTCTAAATGAGGTTTGAAAGCATCTAAATCTGATTTGTTCGCAATAACTAACTGTGGTTTATTTTCAAGCTTTAAATTATAAGATTTAAGTTCATTATTAATTATTTCAAAGTCTTCGATCGGATCTTTTTCTTCTGATCCGAAGTCGATAATGTGAGCAATTACTCTACAACGTTCAATGTGTTTTAAGAATTGAATTCCAAGTCCTTTACCAAGTGAAGCACCCTTGATTAATCCAGGCAAGTCTGCTACTGTAAAAGAATCCTCGTGAAACTGTACCATTCCAAGTTGCGGCACTAAAGTAGTGAATTCATAATCAGCAACTTTAGCTCTAGCGTTTGAAATCGCATTAAGGAATGTTGATTTACCTGCTGAAGGTTTTCCTACTACTCCTACATCACTGAGAATTTTTAGCACGATGTGAGCTTCAAATTTTTCTCCAGGCATACCATTTTCACTAATACGTGGCGCTGTATTTTTAGCTGTTTTGAACTTAGTGTTACCTCTTCCACCTTTACCACCTTTAGCAATTAAGTATGGAACATTAGGCTCGATAACATCAGCAATTAGTTTTTTACCATTATATACTAAAGTACCTACCGGAACTTTGATATAGGTATCTTCAGCATTAGCACCATATAAGTTTTTAGGTCCACCTTTAATACCATCTTTAGCTACGATATGTTTGTTTTTGTAAAATGCAAGCAATGTATTTTTTCCACTGTCTCCGATGAAGTAGACATTTCCACCACGTCCACCATCTCCACCATCTGGTCCACCTTTATCTACGTGAGCTTCTCTACGGAAAGAAACCATTCCATCTCCACCACGTCCGGCTTGAATATTTACATAAACTTCATCGATAAATTTAGCCATATTTTCCCTCCTTGGGTTTTAATTTTAACCTAATTAATTAAATTATATAGGTTTTTGACAAGATTATAAAAACAGCAATAAAATCTGCTGTTTTTATCATTGATTTTATATTTTAATTATTATATATAGTCGTTGATTCCAACAAATGTTTGCTCATCTGGATGGTTAATGTCTCAGAATCCATTTTCAATTCTTTTTGCTCTTACTCTTTGACGATGTAATTCAAGTTTTGATCAAATTCATGAACATATATAGATAGAAGAATATACCCCGATACTAATTCCAAATAACATAACGATGTTAAATGAGAAATCAGTTGCGTTGTGGAAACATAATAGCACAATAATAGCTAAAATGGTAGTTCCTGATGTGTATAAACTTCTTTTCAATGTTTCAGCAATTGAGCTGTTAACAATCTTTGTAATATCATCTTTATTTAAGATTTGGTTTATGTATTGTGTTTTAATTGTTTCTCTGATTTTATCAAATGTAACAACAGTATCGTTAATACTTAAACCAAGAATTGAAAGCATAGCAGCAACAATAATTGTTGAAACTTGTAATCTTGTAATTACAATAAAAGCAATTACCATTAAGAAGTCATGTAGTAGACCTATAATAGCTGCAAGAGAGTATGTTCAACTCATTCTGAATAGTAAGTAAAGCACGATTCCTGCAAAAGCAATTGCAGTTGCAATTACTGCATTAAGCACTAATTTTTGTGCTTCGCTTGATGAAATTGAGTAATCAATTATCTTAAGTGCTGATTCTTGTCCTAAGATTACTTCTTTAATTTTTTGCAACTGTTCTAAGCTGAATTCTTGAGCTGTTTTAATTGAAATAGCTCAGTTATCACTTGATGAAGATACCTTGTTTAAAGTGATAATTGAATTTACATTATGAATATCTAAATCCTTAGCATTAGTTACTAAAGCTTGTTGTACTTCCTCAGCTTGTGCTTGGGTTAATTGACCACCAATATCAGCTGAAATTGTAATATTTGTTCCACCTGAAAATTCTAATGAACGGTTGAATCCAGCTCATAATTCTTTATTAGCTCCTGAAATTGAAGCGAACACTATCACACCTATTAACATAAAAATGATTGAGCCTAAAGCAAATCATTTAGCTTGTGCGAGATAATTATTATTTTCAACTTTAAGACCTAATTTAGTTTTATGGTTTATATATTTCTTTCTAATTCCTAGTAGATAAAGCTTGTTGTCAAGTAAGCCTGTATTAACTAGCATTGTTGCTAAAAATCTAGAAAATAGAAGCATTACAATTAAAGTAAATAGGATTGAAAGTACTAATGTTACTGAGAATCCTCTAACTTCTTTAGTTCCGAAATAGAATAGAATAAATCCTACAATAATAGTTGTTACATTGGCATCTAGAATTGAGGAAAGTGATAATTTATTAGCATTCCTGAACGACTTCTTCAGTGAGTCGCCAGCATATACTTGACGTTTTAATCTTTCATAGGTAATAACATTAGCATCCACACTAATACCAATACCAATAATTAATGCAGCAATTGTAGCTGGTGAGTATTCACCACGTAGTACTGTAAATAGTAGTAATGTTAAGAAAATGTATAATGCAATTGAAATAGTACTTAAAGCACCTAATAATCCGTAGTTAACCATCATAAAAATTGAGATTAAACTAAAGATTACGATTCCTGCATACATTGCGTAATTAAATGCATTTGAATTTAAGTTAGGGTTTAAGTAAATGTTTGATAACACTGTTAAGTCATAGTCACTTAATCCAAAATTAATTTTTCCAGCTAATTCATTAGCTTCTTGAGGTGTAAATTTACCTGTAATTTGAATATCAGCTGAATTAAGTGGTTGATGTACTGTTGCATCAGAAATTAAGTATTCTCTAGCATTGAATTGATATTCTTTTAAACCATTAGTAATGTATTGTGGCTTACCATCGATACCCATTACCATATCGTAAGGTTTATTACCAACGTGAATAAAGTTTCATAAGTTATGACCTGATTCTTCTCAATCTTGAGGATATCTGTCTTGAGCCAGCTTAAGAAGTTTTTCAATGTTTAATCACATTAAAACTCTAGGATCTTTTTGTTTTGAAATATACTCAGTTGCTTTAGTTCATTGATAAATAGCATCTTGATTTTCTAATTTAAGGCTAACTGATGTAGCACCTGATTGTTGGCTTGTAGAAATTGATGCTGAATTTTGTTTGAATGGAGGTATTCAATTTAATGGTGTCCCATTTTTGTTATCAAGTGAGTTAATTGGATCACCTAATTTAAAATCACCATTATAGAACAATGGCTGTAAGTCAGCATTCGTCATTGTTAAGATAGGTTTATCTACGATTTCTTTTTCGAACTCAATCCGTTGTGAATCTGTGATTGCACCACTTTTTGTGATCCGAATTTTTCCATCACCTTCTGAAGATACAGTAATACCATTTAATCCTGTACCACCAGTTAAACGTTCAAATAATGACTTATTAACTTGTTCAGTTAAAGCTTTATCAGCATTCTGACCATCTTTTTTAACTTGGACAAGTACTTCAATTCCACCACCATACTCAATTGACTTATTAATATTTTTATTAATGTAGAATACACTACCAAAAACAATTGCTAATATTGCTGAGACAATAGTGATGAAACTAATAATAAATCTCTTAAAATTATTTAATTTTAAAAATTTGCTTCATCTCTTTTTCATAACTAGTATATATTTTAACAAAAAAAACCTATATTCATAATGAATATAGGGTAGAATAAGCTTTTTGCTTATTTGAATTTATGTTAAAGCATTTTGATTTATTTTTAGGCATGGTTAATTATCTATAAGTCTATGACATAGGCTTATTAGTATTAAAAAACCTTGAAATAAAATCAGCCAATTAAGGCTGATATACTACTACATAATTGAGTGAATTTTGATATTTGAAAGCTTACTTTCAGCATCTAATCCAGGAACTACAGCTAAAACCACTAAATCCGTAACTTTAATTCCTTGATTATGAAGTAAATCAACTATTGCTTTAGTTGTTCCTCCTGTAGCTAAAATGTCATCGATGATAACAGCTTTTAGCCCAGGTCTAAGTACTTCAGCTTGAATTTCTAAAGTGTTATTTCCATACTCTAAATCATAGTTTTGTTGGATAACTTTACCTGGCAATTTACCCTTTTTTCTAACCATAACAAATGGTTTTTTCATTTTATATGCAATAGGAGTTGCAAAGATAAATCCTCTTGCATCAGGAGCAACGATTATGTCTGCATTTTCAACATATTTACTCATTTCATCAACTACATAGTTAAACGCTTCTGGACTATTTAATAAAGGAGCGATATCTTTAAAGATGATCCCTTCTTTAGGAAAATCGGGAACGTTATTTATATATTTGTTTAAATCCATTTTTAGTTTACCCTTACGTCTTCGTAGAATTCTAAGATATCATCTTCTACAATATCATTAAATCCTTTGATGTGTGTACCAAAGTCTTTTCCTTTAACAACTTCTTTTGTATCATTCTTATCACGTTTTAGTGAATCTATAACACCTTCATAAATAACTTTTCCAGTTCTAATAACTTTAACTTTACAGTTTTGTTTTACTACACCTGAATCACACATACATCCAGCAATTTTTCCAACTTTTGAATAGAAGAATACTTTAATAATGTGTGCTTCACCAATTTTACGTTCTTCGTAAACTGGTGCTTTTTCTCCATCAAGCATTTTTTCACAGTCTTCAATAATTTTGTAAATAACATTGTGAACGATTAATGAAACACCTGCACTAGCAGCATTTTGTTTAATGTTAGGTGATACTTTTAAGTTAAAGCAGAAAATTGTAGCATTAGAAGCTTTAGCAAGTAATAAGTCTGTTTCATTTACATTTCCAGCTCCAGCTGAAATAACTTTAATGATAGCTTCTTCATTTTCTAATAAGTTAATTTGATCTTTTATCGCTTGAGAAGTACCGTAAACGTCAGATTTAACAATTACGTTAATAACTTTTTTACCATCAATATTTTCTTCAACATTGCTTTGTGAATATAAAAGATCCATTTTATCTGCATTAGCTTTTTCTTGTGCTAATTTCTTAGCGAATTTTTCATCGTTAAATCCAATAAATCTATCCCCAGCATCTGGAACATAGTTAAGACCTGAAATAATTCCTGGAGCTCCTGGTGTAACTTTTTCTATCGCATTACCATTAGAATCAAAAATCATTCTAACTCTACCGTAACGTGATCCAGCAACTAAGAAGTCTCCTTTGAATAATGTTCCATTTTCAACAATAATTGTTGAAACTGAACCAATTCCTTTATCGATACGCGATTCAATAACAGTACCAATTGGATATCTATTAGGGTTTGCTTTAAGGTCTAAAATTTCTGATAGCAACATAATTGCATCAAATAATTCATTTAGCCCCTCACCCTTCATAGCTGAACCATAAACGATTTGAGTGTCTCCACCATATTCTTCAATTAGAACGTCGTTTTCAGCTAATTCACCTTTAATTCTGTCTAAATCTTTATTAGGTTTATCCATCTTGTTAACAAACACAATCATAGGAACACCTGCAGCTTTTGAGTGTTCAATAGCTTCTTTAGTTTGAGGCATAACCCCATCATCGGCAGCAACTACTAAGATAACAATATCTGTTACTTTAGCACCACGAGCACGCATTTGTGTGAAGGCTTCATGACCTGGAGTATCAAGGAAAGTAATTTTGTTTCCTTTATAATCAATTTGGTAAGCACCTGTATGCTGTGTAATTCCACTGCTTTCTGTAGCAACAACATTTGAGTGTCTAATCTTATCAATTAATGTTGTCTTACCGTGGTCAACGTGTCCCATAACTGTAATAATTGGTGATCTACGAACTAAATCTTGTTCATTATCTGTGAAGTTAACTTCATCAAGGAAGTTAGATCCATCAATATTTGTTTCTTTTTGGAAGTCATAACCATAATCTAAACAAATTTCTGCGATTTGTTCTTCATCAAGAATTGTGTTAACATTACACATTTTACCTTGCATAAACATTTTCTTAATGATTTCATTAGCTGAAACCTTAATTTTTTCAGCAAAATCAGAAATAGTCATCTTTTCTGTAAAAATAAAGACACCATCTTTTAATTCTGTTTTTGTGTTTGATAA
Organism: Mycoplasma tracheobuteonis; assembly: GCF_054456995.1. Lineage (NCBI taxonomy): Bacteria > Bacillati > Mycoplasmatota > Mollicutes > Mycoplasmatales > Mycoplasmataceae > Mycoplasma > Mycoplasma tracheobuteonis. The sequence continues at coordinate 14,100 of NZ_JBTKTG010000002.1, forward strand.
CTGTTCTTTAATTTCATTGATGTTTGAAATTCTATTATTTTTCTTTGTCATAAAGCACCTCCTTTAATTCTTCCTCTATTTTCGTATATACTTCAGGACTAATATTAGTTCTAAATACACGATTAAGAGCCTTGGTTTTCTTTATGTAATTTCAATTTTCTTGTGTAGGGATGAAATAAGCCCCTCTTTTTAATTTATTTTTATTTAAATCTAATTCAACTAGATTTGTTGCTTTATCAAAGCTGAATCTAACTAATTTATTAATGTCTGTGATTTGATTAGTCGCAATACATTTGCGTGTATAAATCTTATTCTCAATCATCATTTGCTAGCTCTGAAACATCTAATGAATCTGCTAGACCATAAGATGCTAAATCATCATCAACTTTGAAATCTTTAAGTTGTACTTTAGAATTCTTAAATTCGTTAAGTACTTTCTTAGTTTTAGCTTGAACTTCTTCTGGAGAAACTTCTTTTTCTTCGTCTTCTTCATCATTTAGTTCATCAACATATTCAACATCGTATTTTTCAATTTCACTAATAAAGTCGTAGCTGTCGATTCCATCTACATCAACCTTGATTGCATCTTCATCAAATAATGAGTCAAGATCTTTCATATCGATTGCATGTTTTTTAGCTGCAGCTTTCTTAACAGCTTTTGTTTGTGCTTTATTAGGCTCTTCAATTTGATTTCCGAATTCATCTAGCTCGTTGTTGAAATCGTTGAATAATGCATCTGTATCAATAAATGAATCGATGTTGTTAAGCATTCTAGAAGCTTTAGAATTTTTGTTTCTTTCTGTAGATTTGAAGTAGTGAGTATCGTAATCATCAGCTTTCTTGAATTCAAATCCTTTTTCAACAGCGTCACTTGCTTTTAATACTGTAATTTTTGTATTTGTTAATCTAGAAGCAAGTTCAATGTTGATTCCTTTTTTACCTATAGCAATGTTAATTTCGTTATCACGAGCGATTGCATAGTACTTATCAATTCCTTCTTCATTTCTTAGAATAACATCAAGTACTTTTGCAGGAGCTAAAGCATTTTTAATGTATTCAAGTTTATCATCTGAATAATTAATTAAGTCAATCTTTTCTCCACCTAATTTTTCAGAGATCGCATTGATTCTTACAGCATATTCTCCAAGTACAGTTCCAATAGTATCGAAATCTAATTTTCTATCAGGATTTTTTCTTAAAGCAACTTTAGCTCTAATACCTGCTGATCTTTCGATTCCAACTATTTGTAAATCACCATTTTGAATTTCTGGGATTTCAGTAAATAATAAGTCGAATAATTCTGTATTAGATGTTGTTGATACAGAAACGATGCTTAATTTTGAATCTTCATTAATTGCATCAATATAAACAGCAATGAATTTACCTGGTTGTAAGTTTAATTTTTCATTAACTTTGTTAGCAGGTAAGAAAGCTGTAACTTGATCTTCAAATGCAACATTATATGATCCATTTTTGTTTCTTGTTAATACTTTAGCATCAACTTTTTGTCCTAATAATTGTGAATATTTAGCAATAATTTTAGCTTTTTCTATTGCTTTATATTCTTGTTTATAGTCATTTAAAATAGCAACATTTATTTTGTTTGGTAAGTCTGCAAATGTAAATGGAATTTTTACGAAGTCACCAACTTCTAATGCTGGATCAATTAATTTTGCTTGAGAAACAGTCATGCAAATTAATTTTTCTTCTGGTGTTTCATCGTTAAATTCAAAATCATCTTCAACAACTTCTCCATTAACATTAAACATTCTTACTAATTTATTTTCGTGGTCAGCTTCAAGCACGATTTCAGCACCTTTGTCAATGTTTTTAACAAATGCTCTTTCTGTAGCTTGTCTAAAGATTTCCATAATGTTTTCAAATAAGAAATCATTGTGTGTAGCGACTTCTTCAATTAATCTATATAATTGAAATTCTTCAGAATTATTAACTTCTGGTGTTATTTTTTTAGTAGCCATAATGTCCTCTTAAAATTTTATATATTCGCTAATTTCAGATATATTAGCTTTTTCAACCTTTATTTTTCTGATTCTTCCTTTTTGGTTTCATTCAACTAAAAGGTAATCATCTTCAACTGATAATAATTTAACAATAAGAACCTCTAAACCATCAAAAGGTTTATTAAGTTTAATTTCTAAATATTTATCAGAATTGATGAATTCATGAATGTTTTCTGAAGTAACAGATAAGTCTGTCCCTTTTGATAAAACCTCTAATGAAAAATCATCTGTATATCAGCTTTGTGATTCTAAATAAGTTAAAATCTCTCTTGAAAGTGTTTCAACTTCATTCAAGTCAGTTGAATCCACTGTAATAGAAAGTGTTTTACCAAATATAGGATCATTTGTTATACTTGCGTATAAAATTTTAGGAAATTGTTCTTTTAATTTGTTTTCATTAAACATTTTTCCTCCTATGTAAACGATAAAGAGTTGCTGAACCAGCAACTCCTTTCTTTAACAATTTAATTTATGTATATATCATACAGTAAAAAGTGAATTTTTTAACCAAATATTTATTTTTTTAGCACCTATATAATAGATATTAATGATTTTTAATTAATTTTTAAATTCTATAATTTGTCTTTTTGCATCCACTTCTGCTTCGATTCCAAGTGGAATTATACACTTAGGAAGTGCATGTCCTATATTAACGTTATATAGTACAGGAACAGAACTTGGAACGATCTCTTTTAATAATTCTTTATACTCATTATAGTAAGCTTCATTTTGAGGTTTTCCTACAAGAATACCTGAAATTTCATCAAAAATTCCATAATCTTTTATAGCTTGTAACATAGTAGCATAATGTTCAGGACTTGATTTTGTTTCAGCACTTTCTAATAGTAAAATCTTATTTTTTCATGCTTCTTTTGAAGGAAATACATTATATTTTAACGAAATTTCGTATGCAGGTGAAGTTTTATCTAAGAAGTTTGAATAAATAGATTCGATACATCCACCTAATATTTCTCCTTTAAATTTTTCATTTCCTTGTAGAAGTTCAAAACCATGTGTATCTTTATGACTTATTCTGCTTGTATTTAGAGCTTTTGGACTGAAATCAGTTCTTTCATCATATCAAATATCAGATGGTTTAATATTTTTAATTTTTCCAGTTGAAATAAGTTCCTTGAAATACTTTTCTGAGTAAGGTAACATATCAGTATCTAACTCGCAGATATCTGTTAGAAAAGCTTGACCATAAAATGTTTTTAAGCCTAGCTTATAAAGTAAAAAGTGATTTACTGTAGTGTCTGAAAAACCTAAAAATAACTTGTTAAATAAGCTATTAGCTAAAACATTATTTTCCATTAAATAAGGAATTAGTCTATAAGTGTCATTTCCACCTATAGCACATAATATTAAATCAACATCCTTATCTTGAAATGCTTGAATTAAATCTTTTGCTCTTGCTTCTGGGTTTTGATCTAAATATTTAATTCCTTTTAAAGCGTTATTCATTATTTTGACATCTAACCCCATTTCATTGAGTCTTTTAATTCCTAAGTCTAGTTCATGCTTAGCAAATTCTTCACCTAAAGCTCCACTTGAAAGTGAAACTAATCCTACTGTTTTAATCATATTTACTCCTTTTGTAATTTGCTATAAAGTTAAATTAAAACTGCGAGTAATGAAATAACTTCGCAGCTTAATTATTACAGCAAATTATCACTGCTATTTTTTATTCTACTTCTTTTTCTTTAACTTGAAGATATACATCGGCTAATTGGTCAGCTTCAACATTTGAAGGTGCTTTAGTCATTAAATCTTCATTTCTTGAGTTTTTAGGGAATGCAATAACATCTCTAATTGTTTTATGGTTTGCAAGAATCATAACTAAACGATCGATTCCAAGTCCAATACCACAGTGTGGTGGCACTCCATATTCAAAAGCTTTAAGGAAGAATCCAAATTTGCTTTGTTGAGCTTCCTTGCTTAATCCAATCATTTCAAACATTTTTTCTTGCATTTTTTCATCATAAATTCTAGCTGAACCAGAACCTAATTCAAATCCGTTTAACACTAGGTCATAGCTACGAGCTCTAATTTGTTCTTTAGGTAAAGTATCTAATTCTTCTAGAGTATTATCAAATTGTGTAAATGGGTGGTGTGCTGCTGCTCAAGTGTTGCTTTCTTCATCATATTCAAACATAGGTCAATCAACGATTCATTTAAAGTTATATTCGTCTCTTGCTCAGTTATATCATGAATTTAATTCAACACGTAAAGCTCCTAAAGCTTGAGAAGCATTTTCATATTTATCAGCACAAATTAAGTATGTACCATTTGCGTTTGCTTGAGCTTGAATTAATTTAGCAATTTCTTCAGCAGGAACTTTGCTTGCAAAGTTGCTTTCTACTACTTGATTATTTTCGACTGTAAAGTAGAATAAAGCCTTTACCTTGTTTTTCTTAGCAATTTCTTCTAGTTTCTTGTGGTCCTTTTTAGAAATCACTTCATCTATTTTTAATAAACGAACGCTTGGTGCTGATTTAATGATATTGAAATCACTGTTTTTACAGAAATCATTGATTGTAACAATTTCATTTCCATATCTAAAGTCAGGCTTATCTGTTCCATATTTATCGATACATTCATCGTATTTTACACGGTCAAAAGGAACTTTTAATTCGACATTCATTACTTTTTTCATGAAGTATTTGAATAAACCTTCAATATAACTTTGGAATGATTCAACATCCATAAAACTTACTTCAATATCTAGTTGTGTAAATTCTGGTTGTCTATCTTTTCTTGAGTCTTCATCTCTAAAACATCTTGCTATTTGGTAGTACTTTTCTAAAGAAGAAATCATTAATAATTGTTTAAATAATTGAGGACTTTGAGGTAAAGCATAAAATGCATTAGCTTTATTTCTTGTAGGAACTAAGAAATCACGTGCACCTTCTGGTGTTGCTTTAGATAAAATAGGTGTTTCTACTTCTGTGAAAGCTTCACTTTGTAAATATTCTCTAATTGCAAATATAATATCATTTCTTAATTTTAAAGTGTTTTGCATTACAGGACGTCTTAAGTCCAAGAACTTGTATTCTAATCTTAATTCTTCTTTAACATCAATATCATCTCTAATTTGGAATGGAAGTTGTTCTTTAGAAGTTGAAAGCACTTTGTATGATTTAACTAAAACTTCTATTTCTCCTGTAGGTAGATCTAAATTTTTATCTTTTCTTTCAACTACTAAACCATTAACTTCTAAGACTGATTCTTTAGTGAATGAAATTGGTTCATTGAAAACTAATTGAGTAATACCAAATTTATCTCTTAAGTCCACGAAGTTAATTTCACCAAATTTTCTTTTGTTTGCTATTCAACCATAAAGAGTAACTTCTTTGCCTTGATCAGCAAGTCTTAACTGATTGTTATTAATTGTCTTTTTCATTTTTCCCCATCAATTCTTCTGCAACATATTCTTCTATTTCATCTATTTCTATTTCAGTTTCTTGATCTACATTTTCAATTAAAAAAGTAAATAAGTCTGCAATTCCATGTAAATTCTTACCGAATGAAATTTTGTCTCTAGTTACTAATGATTTAACGTTTAATAAATCATTTCCTTGCATTTTATCTTCATAAATGATAAATTGTGCTGTATGTTTATTTGCTTTATCAATAATTTTCTTAGATTTTACTAACTCGAGTTCAACTTCAACACTAAAGAAGTTTCTTAAGTGGTTATTAGCTAGTCAGAAAGCATAATCAATATTTGAATTATCATCACTCATAGCAATATAAATATCAACATGTCTTGCTTCAGCTTCGATATGTGTTACTTCATTGAAATCATCACGAATTAAATCAATTAATCTATCAACTCCGAATCCAAATCCAACACTAGATACATCGGGTCCGCCTAATTCTTTAATTAAGTTTGAGTATCTTCCTCCACCAATAAGTGTAGATTGTGCTCCAACATTTTTATCTTTAGAAACAAATTCAAATACTACTTCATCATAGTAATCAAGTCCTCTGACTAATTCGTTAGATACCTTGTATTCAATTCCATTTGTATCAAGTGTCTTAAGAACATTTTGGAAATATAACTTAGATTCAGGAGATAAGTAATCTTGAATTAAAGGAATATTCTTCATAAAGTCTTTTTTACTATCTTCTTTATCATCTAAAATACGTAAAACTTTTTTGTTTGCTAAACGTTCTTTTGAAACTTCAGATAACTGATCTTGATATTGAACTAAGTAATCATATAAAGCTTTTTCGTAATTAGCTCTACTTTGCGCATCTCCAATTGAGTTAATTTTTAATTCATACTCTAAGTTGAATAACTCTAATAAATCATTAGCTGTTAAGATAACTTCTGCATCTCTTAAGTAATTCTTGCTTCCTACATACTCCACACCAGCTTGATAGAATTGTCTATATCTTCCCTTTTGTGGTTGTTCATATCTAAACATAGGTCCAAAGTATGCAAAACGATCGAAATCATCTGCATATCATTTATTTTCTATAAAAGCTCTAACGAAAGAAGCTGTTCCTTCTGGACGAAGGCAAATTTCTCTATCACCTTTATCCTTAAATTCATACATTTCTTTTTTAGCTATTTCACTTTCACCAACTGATCTTTTGAATAAAGATACTTGTTCCATGATTGGTGTTTCTACCATTTTGAACTCGTGTTTTGTAACAACATTTTCAAATGATGTTAAGACAAAATCTTTCAACATCATTTCTGTTACAGAAAAATCTTTAGTTCCTTTAATTTTATTTATCATTTTTACCTCTTCAATTTGCTTTTGTAATTATATATTATTTCTTTTTTGCCTTATTTAGTTTATTAACTAAATAAGTAACCTTTTTAAGAATTTTTTTCTGAGTTCAAATTATGTATCACTTCTTAATTCAAAAATTAATTTTATAAAGGCTTACCACAGTTTCAAACTTAAATTCAATTTGATTATTTAACATATTGTATGAAATGTAAATATTGCTCTTATTATGCTTGCTTTTTAGTCTTAAATTAATTAAGTATATGTACTTATTATTTTGATAATTAATCGCGCGCATTTTTTCAATTTTATATTTACCTAATGCATCTGGATTTTCAAGTAAGAACTCAAAAAGCATTTGCATATCTTCTTTAGTTTTCTTCAAGTTGTAAATATTTAATGATGTAAAGTGACTTGCTTCAGTCATTTTTTTATACTTAAAGGTAAAAAGATTATTGTTTTCTTTGTAATTGAGCAACATAAAGCAAAAATTAAATAAAAATTCTAAATTATCAAAATTTAAATTCATATCTAAATTATTCGAAAAGCCTTGACCATAGGCAAATAAAACATTGTTTGCATCTGAAATTTCATTTTCAAACTTATATGATATTTTGTAGTTTTCTAAATTAGAAATAATAAAGTCAGCTGCATTCATTGGGATGAATATTTGCTCATTTTGTAAGTAATCTTTTTGTTTTCAGTAAAGATATTGGCTATTAATATACAAGAACGCTATTTCATCATCATTTAATGTTACATAACCCTCTTTTGTCTTAGTAATTAATTTTAAATCACCTTGCTTATCTAAAATAATGATTAAATCTGCTTTATAGTTAGCAGTACGTAATCATCTTCAAAATACAATAGGAGATTGCGAAAGTAGATCTTTATTCATCATTGGGTTAAGCTTAGAATACTTAATATTTACTTGATTGAAGAAACGTTCCAAAATATAGGCAGCGCCTTCATCTTCAACCATTAGATATACTGATAAAGTTGAGTAATAATCTAACTTATTTTCACGATTAACATAGCGAGATAGCACATTTTTAATGTTGCTATCGATAACTTTATTGATATTTAATGTTATGACATCATTTTTATTTGAAAAAATAAAGTGTTTTTTTCAAGTATAAAGCTCATTAATAAGCTTTTCTTGTTCTTCAATCGAAAGGATGTTTTTACCTGAATGTATTTGTAAATAATACTTATTGCTTGCAGAATTATATTTTAAATAAATTGCATAATCAATATCTAAAGAATCAATAGCTGATTGAAACACAAATTTATTAACTTGAGGAACATTAAAACCATATACTAAGTGTTTTTTGTCTCTTAGATAACTTATAAAATAGTTTCTTAATATTTCAGGATAATTAGCATCGTTATCTGTAGCAAATAAGACTCTAGCTTTTTTTCTAAAGATTCCTGTTGATACATATGTATTATCAAAAATATCAATTAAATTAACTAGAGTATAGATGTTTAAGTTCCCAAATCCATATTGTCCTAAATCACTAAATTCAATTCCATAAATTGTTGCTTTGGGGCGTGTGTAAAAACTATTATTAGGAAATAAATTATCTATTTCACGAACAAAGCCTTCAAAGCTCAAATCAATGATGTTATTATTGCGATATAAGTTGTATCAAGTAGTTAATTTGTGTTCATTTTTTTGTGCCATTTTGTTCCTTTACTTTTAGTTTAATTTTATCAAATTAAAAAAATGCTATTGAGTTAATTAATGTAAAATATAAGATATTTTAACTAATATTTTTTCAAGGAGATAATATGTCTTTAAAAGCAGGAATTGTAGGTTTACCTAATGTAGGTAAAAGTACATTATTTAGTGCTATAACTAAAAAACAAGTAGAGTCATCTAACTATGCTTTCACAACTATCGAACCTAATATATCATCAGTACCACTTATTGATCCAAGATTAGTTGAGATTGCTAAAATCATTAATCCAGACAAAATAGTTTGAGCAACTTTTGACTTTGTTGATATTGCAGGATTAGTACAAGGCGCCTCAAAAGGCGAAGGACTTGGAAACAAGTTTTTAGCTAACATTAGAGAAGTAGATGCAATCATCCACGTAGTTAGATGTTTTGAAGATAAAAACATCATGCACGTAGCTAATTCAGTCGATCCAGTTAGAGATAAAGATGTTATCAATATGGAACTTTTATTTGCTGACTTAGAAACAATTAATAATGTAATTAATCGTGTAACTAAAAAAGCAAAATCAGGCGATAAAGATGGAATTATTGAATTTGAAGCAGCAAGTAAAATTAAACAAGCTTTAGAAAATAATATTCCAGCACGTGAAGTAACGCTAGATGAAAAAGAAGCTAAATTTATCAAAGGTTACCATTTATTAACTTTCAAACCAATTATTTATGTTGCAAACTTAAGCAATGATCAATTTGCTGATTATAAAAATGATAAAAATTATTCTGCATTAGAAGCTTCATTAAAAGAAGGCGAAAAGTTACTTCCAATCTGTGTACAACTTGAATCAGAGCTAATTGCTGTAGAAGATGAAGCAGAAAAAATGGAACTTTTAGGTATGTATGGAATTGAAGTAAGTGGCTTAGATGTTTTAACACGTGAAGCATTTGATTTATTAAATCTTGAAACATACTTTACAGCAGGAAAAGTTGAAGCTAGAGCTTGAGTTTACCATAAAGGATGACTTGCACCACAGTGTGCAGGAGTTATTCACTCAGATTTTGAAAAGAAATTCATTAAGGCAGATGTTATTTCATATGAGGATTATATTGCTTATGGTGGTGAAGCTGGGGCCAAAAATGCAGGAAAATTACGTTCTGAAGGTAAAAACTACATAATGAAGGATGGTGATATCTGTCACTTTAAATTTGGCAAATAACCAAATTCAAAATGAAAAAGTTTTTTAAATGATCATTAGGTCTTTTGCTCCCTGTATTAAGCACTTTTAGTATAGTTTCTTGTAAAAAAGAAATTCATTTTTCTGAATTTAAAGATTTAGATTTAAGTCTTAAAAACGAAGAAGTAATTCCACAAGAGCAAAAATATCAAGCATTTGAAAATGATATTATAGATTCTGCGCAAAACCCTTATCCTTCAGTATTTATTAGCAGAAATGCATCACAATATTTTATCGCTAGTCAATTTGCTATGCTGGCTCATCTAGAAATGAATAAAGATAAAAGTCAAAACGATTTTAATGATGTAATTTACTTGATTGATTCAACTGTTAATCAATATAATAAGACTCTTCAAAATAAAGATCAAAGATTCAATTTTAAATATTTACTAGATAAATATGGTGATAAGCTTAAAAATTCTAACGGTAAGTTAACTGTTTTAGATAATACAAAATACATTAATAACACCGATAATAAATATGAAGTTTTCGTCAGAAATTTAAATGAACTAAAAACATATTTAAATTCATATCTAGATAAAACACAATTATTTGATTTCTATATACCTGACATTAGTTTTACAGCACTTGATGACACAACTAGAGATTGAATCATTACACATGCTAATAAAATTGTTATTTTAAGTGATGGTAATGCACAACCTTATTGATTTATTCGTGAAAATTATTTACCTTGAGTCCTAGGACAAAACACTTCTTATACTCAAGAAGAGCTTCTTGAACATTGAAACAATGGTATCAAAAACCAACATAGCGATATAGATTACCACTATTTTTATACACTTAAAGATAAATTTAAAATTTATAACTCAGTTGGTGATTACTCATTAATTATTAATAAATTTTTAGAAGCTAATGATAAATCGTGAGCTAAATTAGAAATTAATTCATATCCTTTAAACTTTACAAAACTATCCCAAAGTATGAGTCAATATATTCAACCTCTAGAATTTAGTAATGATTTTTCTAAATTAACTAAAATTAATAATAAGTCACTTTTAGACTTAGTTACTTACGGAAAAGAAAATTACGATCCCAACAAGAAAAATTTAGTATTTATTGGTTCATCATTATTTAGACCTTATAGTAACGGTAATCCTCGTATCTCTGAAACAAATCCTGGAACTTTAGAAGCAAAAGGATATATTCAAAAAATCTTTGAGCTCTATCCTGCTGAGGAATACAACTACTTTTATAAGTTACACCCAGCATTCAAGAACGAACACAGTATTCAATATGTTAGAGATTTAACTTCAAACAAAATTGATAATGCAATCATTCTAGATTCATCAGTTTCTTGAGAAAATATGGTTGCTATGGATTTAGCTTCAATTCAAGAAGGTAGTTCCATCTTATTTGATAAGGATGACTTTAAAGATGGCAAAATAAAAACAAAACTTTTTGGGTTACAAACTACTACAACAACACTTTTAACAACTATTTCTATGCTTCAAGAGTTCTTTAATATTTCACTTAAAGATACTTTATTATTTGTAGATCCTAAGAACTTCCCAATACCTGAACATTTTCACTTAATAACAAGGGATAACTATAAAAATAATTATCTAGATAATTTAAAAGCTATGGAAGATGCTTACTTCTTCTTTATTCATTCAGGTAATTTTCCTAAACTTGATGAATTCATCTCAATGAGTGAATTTTTAAAGCTTGAAAAATAATTTAATCACTAAATAAAACCTATTGTAAAATCATTTATTTTTGATATCATTTAAGAGTAAAGAGATTTCATTCATAAATCATTTTATACTAGGAATTAGTTGGCAACAGCTAATTCCTTTTTATGGAGGTTTAGTACAATGGTAGTATAGTAGTCTCCAAAACTAATGATAAGGGTTCGATTCCTTTAACCTCCGCCATATCAACGAAGTTAGCGCACAGCTAACTTTTTTGTTAAATTTGATAGAATTAAATTGTATTAAATAAAGGAGGCACATATGGATGCTGGACAAATTGTAGGAATTGTATTTGGTTCTATATTTGGATTAATATTTTTAATTATATTAATTGCAGCTATAGTCAAATCAATTGTAATAGTGCAAGAAACAAACTTTGTTATTATTCAAAGACTTGGAAAATATCATAAAACACTAAGAAAAGGATTACATTTTATTATTCCTTTCTTAGATCGCAAAGCTTTAGTTGAAAACTTTAAAGAAAAAGTTATGGATTTCCCTGCTCAAAGTGTAATCACTAAGGATAATGCTACTATTAAGGTTGATACAGTAATTTACCTTAAAATAGTTGATGCTGAATTATTTGCTTATGGAGCAGAAAGACCTTGATTAGCTATCGAAAACCTAACAGCTACAACATTACGTAACCTAATTGGTGAAATCGAACTTGATGAATCACTTACTTCAAGAGAAATTATTAATGCTAAACTAACTAAAATTTTAGATGATGCAAGTGATCCTTGAGGAATTAAAGTAAATCGTATTGAAATTCAAAACATTATTCCACCACGCGAAGTTCAAGAAGCTATGATTAGACAAATGCAAGCAGAAAGAGACAAACGTGCTAACATCTTAGAAGCAGAAGGTATTAGACAAAGCCTTATCCTTAAAGCACAAGGTGAAAAAGAAAGCACAATTCTTAATGCTGAAGCTGAAAAACAACAAGCAATTTTAGCTGCTGAAGCCGAAAAACAAAAACGTATTCTTGAAGCCCAAGGGGAAAAAGAAGCTATTGAATTAATTAATTCAGCTGGGATAAATGAAGCATTCTTAAGACTAAAATCAATTCAAGAATGAAGCGAAATCGCCAATGGCAAAGCTACAAAAATCATTTTACCACCTAACTTAGCTGATGTTGCTAGTGTAGTAGCAGCAGGTGCTGAAATATTTAAATCAGAAAAATAGTTTCTAAGCATCAGTTTATCTGGTGCTTTTTTGTACAAAATGTATAATTTAAATATAAACAAAAATGGATTATTAGAAATTAATAATTTATACAAAAAACAAGTAAAAACTTTAATTAAAAAACAGAAGGAATAAATATGAAAATAAATAAAATACTTTTACCTCTATTAGCAAGTACTATATGTGCACCATTTGTTGCTGTACAATGTTCAAAAGAAAAACCAGATAACAACAATAATCAAGAAAAAATCGATAGTCCAACAACTAATAAACAAACTGAAGAAACAAAAACAAGTGTGATTACTACAATAAAAAGTATTGCAAGTATGAATACACCTATTAAAACTATTATGACTACTCTAAAAGAAAACTTTCCAGCTATGCAACAAGCTGTGGTTAAAAAATTCTCTAACGAGAATGACATTCCATATGAATTAACTGAATTCATGGAATTTATAAAAAATATCATAACTTTAGATATAAATCAAATGGGCGATGATATTCCTAAATACATGATTCCTGGTTCACATGGAAGCACATTTACTAAGCAGTCACTTGTAAATAAATTAAATAACATATTTCTTGCTAACTTGCAATAATTCTAAATTTGCCTTTTGGGGCATTTTTTTCCTGAGTTTCGGAGTTTCGGACTAAAAAATATTCAAATTTTGTTAAAAATTTAGATTCATATATCATAGATATATGGGTCTTTTTAATTACTTGAAAAATTTTTATTTTTTTACTTGTATTACTTGTATAAAATGATATAATAAGGGCATGGCTAATAAATTTATAGTAATTAAACACAAGAGAAAAGACCACACTTATATTTCTGTAGCAACCTCAAATGGATACGGAAAAGGATATGGAAATCAAGTAGGAATTGGTAGACTAGAAAAATTAGAAGAATTAAGTTCTGATCCGATTAATGTAATCAAGAGTGTTTGCGACACATTAAGTGTTGATGATTCCAAAGAAAAAATTAAACAAACAATAATGTTTGCCTTAAATTCTTCTAAAACAGAAGTTTACAATGTAAACTATGGAATTAACATTTTATATGATGTTATCGATAAATTCGAAATCTTTAATGCATTGCCTAAAACAAGACATAAAGACTTAGAAAAATTATTGAAATACACAATTGCAAGCAGAATAATAGATGCAAAAAGTTATATTTCTATGCATAAAAATAAGTATAAATATGAAGATGCTCCAAACACAAGTAAAGATAGTTATTATGCCTTATTGGATTTAATTAACGAAAACAAAAAGCCTATCCTTAATCAAATCAATGAAAAAGTTATGAAAAATACATCAAGAAAAGTCGAATTAGTTTTCTATGATTCAACAACAATGTATTTTGAAAGTTTTTCACGTTCAGGTCTTAGACATAGTGGATACTCTAAAGATGGAAAATTCAAAGAAGATCAAGTTGTTGTTGGAATGGCGACTGATGAAAATGGTATTCCAATTCATTTTAAGACTTTCAAAGGTAACACAGCTGATGCAAACACATTTATTCCATTTGTTTTAGAAATGCTCAGAACTTATGAAATTAAAAATGTAACAATTATCGCAGATAAAGGTATATCTACATCTAGAAATCTAAGATTTTTAGAGCAAAAAGGAATTGATTATATTATTTCTTATAGATTAAAAGCTGGGACAAAAGCTTTTAAAGAATATGTCTTAGACGAAACTAATTATCAAGGAAACGAAGATTTCAAATTTAAAGAACAGGAAGTGGTTTCTCTATATAATAAAAAACGTCCTAATGGTATTGTTAGACGTAGAATAGTTACTTATAGCAAGAAAAGAGCTTTAAAAGATAAAGCTGACAGACAAATTTTGATAGACAATTTCAATAAAATTAAAAATAAAAATGGGCTTGTTGAAGCCTCAAAACTTACAAGTGGTAAGAAATATAGATTTTTCAAGAAGATAGGAAATTCATTTTACGAATTAGATAATGAAAAATTAAATCAAGATAGCAAATTAGATGGATTTTACATCTATGAAACATCAAGACACGATCTAAAAACCGAGGATATTGTCAGCACTTATGCAAAACAATGACAAATTGAAGAGAACTTTAGAACAATGAAATCATCTCTTCAAGTTAGACCTATGTATGTTTGAACTGATAATCATATAAATGCACACTTAGTGCTATGCTTTATATCACTAGTAATAATAAAATTCCTTATTCATAAGGTAAATTCAACATTACTACAAACAGGTGTGATCGATAAGTTTTCTAATGATAGAGTAATAAATGCTATTAAATCAGCAGAAAAAGTAGTCAAAGTTGTAGATGGTGATGTAAAAGAAGAAATTTACATCAAAAATACACAAAATTCTGAATATCTTACAGATTATGAAACTATAGAAACTATATTTAAGAAATTTGTACAAGTAATTTAGAATATAAAAACACGAATATCTCTAAAAAACAGGGCTATTCGTTTTTTAATGTTTTAAAACTCCGAAACTCGGGAAATTTGCCTTTTGGGGCATTTTTTTATATCTTTTCTCTAACAAAATAATAAAAATATCCCTATGATATAGGGATAAAAATATAAGTTATTTGCTTTCTTCTTGATCGATATATTTTGCAGCATCTTTAAGTTGTACACTAAAGAAGTTTGTAACTCCACGTGTTTGCATTGTTGCAGCAAATAATGAATCAACTCTTGACATTGTTCCTGTTCTGTGTGTTATAACAATGAATTGAGTTTGACTCTTAAGTTCTTGTAAGTATTCTGCATATCTAATAACATTAGCTTCGTCTAATGCAGCCTCAACTTCGTCAAGGATACATAATGGTAATGGACGTGCTCTTAAGATAGCAAATAGTAATGAAATAGCAATAAGTGCTTTTTCACCACCTGAGAATAATCTAAGGTTTTTAACACTTTTTCCAGGAGGTTGAGCGAAGATTGAAATTCCTGATTCAAGTACATTGTTAGGATCAATAAATCTAACTTCAGCTGAACCACCACCAAACATTGATTTAAACACAGTATTAAATTCTTTATTAACATCGTTAACTACATTTGTTAATCTTGTTACGATGATCTTATCAAGTTCAGCTATAGCTTCCATTAGGATATTTCTTGTTGAAATTAATTCATCTCTATCAGCTACATATCTATCGTAACGTTCTTCTACTGATTCAAGTTGTTCGATAGCTTCTAAGTTAACTGCACCTAATTCAGAAATTTGAGAACGTAATTCAGATACTAATTCTCTAGCTTTTTCTACAGGAATTTCTAGTTTGTAGTTAGCTTCAGCATATTCAATTGTGTATGAATATTGGCTCGCTAATCTTTCACGGTAGTTTCTTAAATTGATTTCTGAATTTTTGTATAAAGCTATTTTATTAGTAAATGTATTGTTTAACTCATTTAATGTTGTTTGTGTTTGGTTTAATACATCACTTAAGTGAACTAATTCAGCATCAAGCGTTTCTAAGAATTGTGTCTTGATTGTTAAATCGTTTTTAACGATTGTGTAATCTTTTAATAATTCATTTCTTTCACTTGTAAGTACTGATGGAGATACCTCATCACGATTGATGTTTGATAAATCTGCTTTAGATTTAAACTCATCGAGTTCTTTTTCAAGTTGGCTAATTGTTAAGTATTCTTGACGTAATTCAAATTTGTATTCATTTAAAGCTGTGTTAACACGCGAAATTTCAGTGTTGTGTTTTTCGATTAAAGCTTCGTTGTTTTGAATAATATTTGTAAGTGAAGGTAATAATTGTTGTAATTGTGCGATTTTTTCATCTAGACCAATGATGTTATCGCTTTCTTGAGCTGTTCCCCCAACAATAACTCCCCCTACACGGATAATGTCTCCTTCTAAAGTTACAACCATGTATTTACGTTCTAAGATATTTGAAATTTGGTTAGCTGTTTCAATATCTTGTACCACAACTACATTTCCAAGTAAGAATTTAGCAAGAACATCGTATTGTGGATCGTATTCAACTAAATCAGAAGCAACTCCGATAAATCCAACGTGATTTGAAGCAACTAATAAATAGTCATCACGCACAAATTTTTCTTTAATTGATGTTAAAGGAATGAAAGTAGCTCTACCACCATTATTTTTCTTAAGGAATTCAACTGCTTTTACAGCTGTATTAGGAATATCTACAACAATGTGTTGTGAAGCATTTGCTAAAATTGCTTCTATTGCTAGAGTGTAGTCAGGTTGTACTTTAATTAAGTCTCTAACTAGACCTTTATAACCTCTAAAGTTTGAAGCATTATCAACAATTGTTCTAGTTCCTTTAAATAAGTTAGTTTTCTTATTCTTTGTTTCATTAAGAATTTGAAGGTTTGTATTTACTTCTGTATATTTTGTTTGAGCATTTTTAAGGTCGATTTGAAGTGAGTTTACTTTAGATGAAAGATCTCTAACTTTATTTTCTTCATCTTGCACCTTATTGTTTAAGTTTTTTGAAGTTTCTTTATGGTATTGGATGTTTTGTTCTAATTCAATAACTTTAGTAGCATATGCACGAGCTGTTTCTTCATTTCCAGCTTGCATTTCACCACTAGCAATAAGTTCCATACGAGCATTTTGCTTTGTGATTACAACTTCTAAGTTTTCTAAACGTGATTTAATAGCTGATTGTTTACCATTTAAAGAAGCGATTTCTTTAGTTAACTCATTTTTTTCAATTCTTTTTTCACCAATTTGACGTTGGTATTTATTAATTTGAACTAAGTATGAGTCTTTAGTTTCTTCAACTCCTGTAAGTTCTTTAGATAAAGCTTCATAAGTTTTTTCATTAGCTCTAATTTCGTGAGCTAAGTAAGCAACTTCAACTTTTTTTAGTTCACGACTTTTATCTCTATATATAAGAGCTTTTTCTGCTTGTTTTCTTAATGGAACTAGTTGTTTTTCTAATTCAGTAATAGTAGGTTCAATCTTGCTAATTGAAGCATCAGCGCTTTGTAATAATCTTAATGATTCAGTTTTCTTGAATTTAAATTTTGAAACACCTGCTGCTTCTTCAAAGATAGCTCTACGTTCTTCATCTGAAGATTCAGCAATATCTGAAACTGTACCTTGAGAAATAATTGCAAGAGAACTCTTTCCGATTCCTGTTTCCATCGCAATTGACTTAATGTCTTTAAAACGACAAGGTTTTCCATTTAAGTAGTAATTATTAATTCCTTTTCCACGGAATAATTCACGAGTAATAACAACTGTGTCATCATCAATTGAATTATCAGAATCTTTGTTATCAAATGTTAGAGTAACACGGGCAAAATCCATAGGTTTTGCTGTTTTAGATCCAGCAAAAATTAAATCTTGCATTGAATCACCACGCATTTCTTTAGAACTTTGTTCACCTAGAACTCATTTAATAGCATCGTTGATGTTACTTTTACCAGAACCATTAGGTCCAATAATACCAGCTACACCACCATCAAAACGTAATACAATTGGCTCAGCAAATGATTTAAAACCATGTGCTTCTATTTTAATTAATTTCATTTTAGACTCCTTATATAATATAATCCTTTAACTTTTTCAATGCATCTTTAGCTGCATTTGTTTCAGCTTCTTTTTTGCTATTTCCAACTCCAACACCATAGATTTGATTATCATGGATTGCTTGAGCTTGGAAAGTTATGTGATTGTTATCTTGAGAAAGTTGGATGGTATTATATACAATATTTTCTTTAGACATACTTTGGAAGTATTCTTGTAAAACTCCTTTAGGGTCTTTATTATCCTCATCATGTAGTTTTATCATTCTTTCTTTTAAATAACGATAAACAAATTCAGCAGCTTTTTTCATTCCTTGATCAATGTAGATTGCTCCTACCATTGATTCAAATGAGTCTGCTTGTACCTTAGGACTAGCAATAACTGCTTCACGCATTTTACCAGGCCCTGTTCTTAATATATCTATAAGTCCCATTTCTCTAGAGACATATGATAAGTATCCCGTACCAACAGATTGAGATCTTAATCTAGTTAGATTACCTTGTGGTAAATTTGGATAAGCCTTATACATAAAACTAGAAGTTAAAAACTGTAAAATAGCATCACCTAGAAATTCTAATCTTTCATAATTATTATTTTCTTGGCGATTAAAACTTGGGTGAGTTGTTGCTAAGATAAAAGGTTCCATTGAGTTTGGAACTATATCGTGTTCATCAAAAAATTCTTGTAAAGATTTTATTTTTTTAATCATTATTTTCTTCCACCTTAACTGAATCTTTTAACTTTTCTAATAAATTAGCATCTAAAGCTTGCTTCATATTATTTAACGCATTGTAGTAAGCAAGTGCATCACTACTTCCATGTGCTTTAAGTGCTAAAGCATTTACTCCAATAACTCAAGCACTTGCCACTGATCTATAATCTAATTTAGAAGCAACACCTTTAAAAGCTGGCTTAAGTAATAGAGCACCTATTTTTCTTCAAAAACTTGTTTTTATTTCTTCCTTCAACATATATTTAAAAGTTGAAATCGCGCCTTCATAACTTTTAATCATGATATTACCTGCATATCCATCAGTAAGTACAATATCACTATTACCTTTAAATAAAGATTTTGGTTCCATAAATCCTAAATATTCAAATTCACTTGCTTGTTTTAGCTTTTCGTGTGCTTCTTGAGTAGTAGCATTACCTTTATAATCTTCAGTTCCGATATTAATTAAAGCAACTTGAGGACGAGCAAGAACAAACATTGATTTACAATATGCTGTAGCTAATTGAGCTCATTCAACTAAGTACTCAGTTTTTGTTTCTAAATTAGCTCCAACATCTAAAATAACAAATTTACGATTATTGCTTGCTGTAGCTATCGGCATGAATGCTGGACGTGAGACACCTGGAAGCCTTTTAGCCTTTAGTGTAAGTGAAGAAATATAAGTTCCACTATCACCACTTGATAAAATAGCATCAGCTTCTTTATTTAATACTAAACCTAAAGCTTGATTCATTGATGTATCTTCCATCATAGACTTTCTAATATTTCTAGGATCAGAAGGTTTATTTGGATTATGAATTAATTCTAAATTGCTTGAATCATTTAATTCTTTTACTTTTTCGATATCACCAACAAGTTTAACTAGCACATCTGGATTTTCACTTGCAAATCTTTGTGCTCCTAAAAAACATTCTAAAACACCTTTATCGTTTCCGTTAGCATCAAACGCAATTGTATATTTATATTCCATTATTCAATCCCTATTAAGAATTGATATGTTGGTTGGTTTCCTTCAACAATATCAACTTCACAGTCATATGTTGCATTGATGTAGTTTGATACTTCTTCAGCTTCTCCTAAGTTACTTTCATCTCCATAGTAAATAGATACAAGTTCACTTGAAGGTTTTACTGTTGTTTTAAGTATTGCTTTAACAGCAGCCATAACACTTGTGTGTGCTGAAATGATTTTTCCATCAACAATTGCTAAATATGAACCATTCTTAATTTTTACACCATTTAATGTAGTATTTCTAATTGCTTTAGTAACTTCTCCAGTAACTACTGTAGCAATAGATTCTTCAATCATTTCAATGTTTTCTTCAGCTGTAAAATCGTGATTGAAGTTCAGCATTGCTGTAATTCCTTGCATTTGTGATTTAGTAGGAATAACTACAACATTCTTGTTATCTATAACTTGTGCTACTTGTTGAGCTACTAAAATAATGTTTGAGTTATTTGTAAGCACAAAAACTGTTTCAGCATTAACGTTATTAATTGCATTAATTAGATCTTGGGCAGAAGGGTTTTGTGTTTGACCACTTTCTACAATAAAGTCACAGCCAAGTTCTTTCATACGCTTTACGATTCCACTACCTAAGTTACATGAAACAACACCACATGTTTTTCTTGTTTCATTATTTTGAGCTTCTTGTTTCATTTTTTCAGCATTAGCTTTTGAGTAGTTAGCTTGTAAAGTCATGTTTTCAGATTTAATCTTGATAAATTCGCCATATTCTTGAGCTAGGTTTAATAATTTTCCTGGTTTAATAGCATGTCCATGAACCTTAACCAAGTTATCATCATTAACAACAACTAAAGAATTAGCAATTTTTTCAAGACGTTTTGTAAAACTTTCTTTATCAAACTTTTCAGGATTATCTAAATCGATAAGAACTTCTGTACAGTATCCAAATTCACCTTCATAAACTTCAGTTTCACTTATAAAGTTATTGATGTTATTATCTTCTTCAGAAATAGCTACAAAACGATCGTGTAAGGCTTCATTAATTCCTCAAAGAATTGTATAAAGTCCTTCACCACCACTATCTGTAACTCCTACTTCTCTAAGTGTCTTAAGTTTATTTGGAGTTTCATCACAACTTTTACGAGCAAATTCAAGTGCCTTTTCAAAGAAAGTAACATAAGATACTTCTTTTCCACTAAATTCAGCTTTTAGATATTCTGTAGTTTCTCTTATAACTGTAAGAATTGTTCCTTCAACAGGTTTAAAGACTGATTTGTAAGCTCTAGCTGTAGCTCCTTCAAAGGCTTGAATTAAATCAGCAGTATTTAAAACATCTTTATCAGCTGTACCTAATGCAAACCCTTTAAAAATTTGTGAAAGAATAACTCCTGAATTACCTCTGGCTTCATAAATCATATCGTGAGCCATATTACTTAAAATTTTTGAAACAGATTCATTAGCGTTTGCTTCTAAATTAGCAACTGTTGTTGCAATTGTAGAAGCCATATTTGTTCCAGTATCACCATCAGGGACAGGGAAGACATTTAATGCATCAATCTTGTTTTTAGCATTTACTAAAGCATTAGCTCCAGAAATTAACGCTTTAGATAAAACTTCACCATTTAAAATCATATTATCCTGCATTATTTACTCCTTTAATTATTACGGTTAAATTTAATAACTTCAATTTCTTCTTCTTTAAAGCAAAATCAATCTGCTTAAATAATTGTGTAACAATAAATTTAGCTGATACACCATCAAGGATTGAAAATGCTAGTTGCAAACTTAATCCAGTTGAAGAAGTTGTGATGTTAATCATCTCTGGTAAAAGAGTTGTGCATTCATCAGCATCTTCGCATGATTTATCTAAATCTAAAGTTGGTTTATGTAATTTAACTATCCCAGGAACTGCAGATAATGATTCAATACATATTTGTCTGATTTCTGAAATTTCCATATATTTTCTCCATTTTTAATTAGTTCTTATATTTTACCTTATTTTTCAATATATACTATAGTATATATTTAGCTTTAAAATCGCACTAAAAGTCTTAAAAATTAGAGAGATTTATCACAAAAGAATATAATTAAAATATGGTTAGTATCGAGAAAGCAGTGGTTACGCAAATTCAAGAATATGAAGATAATAAATTCCTAGTTTCATTCTTTAGTTCTAGGGGTTATTTTACACTTTATGCTCAAGGTTTGCATAAACCACAATCAAAAAACCGAAGCAACTTAATTATTGGTTCAGTTGTAGAAATTGAATACTTTAAAGCTAGATTCGATACTAAAGTGGGCAAACTTAAAAAAGCTACTATTATTAAACTTTTTGATATTAGTAATATAACTAATGCAATGTTTTTTACTAAGTTAGCTAAAATTTTTTCTTATATTAAATCGCAAAATCATATTTTCTTAGAATACGATAGATACTTCTATGACATAGGCAAATATGACAATAATAGGATATTAGTATACTTTATTGCTCAACTACTCGTGCATCAAGGTTTTTGTAATTATTTTAATAAATGCAGAATATGTGGAAGCACTAGAAACTTTATATCATTTAATATCGCATATGGTGGATTTATATGTTTTAAACATGATAACGAGGAGCCAGATATGGATATAAAATTACTTCAATGTATCTGATCTTCATTTCATAGTCTTAATTCTTATATTTTTCAAACCACAGATTCAATTAATAAATACATTTTAAGCACTTATTTGCACTTTCTTTATCAACAAGGAATTTATATTTCAAATTAATAAAAAGAAGCTTGCGCTTCTAATTATTTAACAATTTAAATAGTCTAACAATTTCCTCAATTTGTAATTGTTGAATGCGAATATTATCATTATAACCCATACTTTCGTAAGCTTTTAAAATTTTATCTTTAGGATATTTACTACTTAAAGCATATGAAAGTTTTTTTCTTCTATTTGCAAAACATAATTTAAAGAAATCTTTAATTTCATTTCAATCTTGAGAGGTTACTTCAGGTCTGAATACAAGCGAAATAATTGCTGAATCTACCTTTGGTGCAGGAATAAAACACCCTCTCGGTACTATAAATTCAATTTTACACTCTGCTAAAAATTGAGCTGACACGGAAAGCTTTGAATAATCACTTGTATTAATTTTGGCACAAATTCTTTGTGCAACTTCTTTTTGTACCATTAAAAGTACACCCTTAAATTTTTCTTTATGTTCAAATACTTTAAATAAAATATCAGTTGTAATGTAATATGGTATGTTAGCTATTAAATAAACATCATTTATGCTAGATAAATCTGCCTCAAGGAAGTCTTGATGGATAAGATGAAATTTTGCATCTTTAATTTCACTTGTTAGAACATCAACCATATCTTGATCTATTTCATATGAAGTAACACTTTTAGCACTAGGTAGTAGTGCTTTTGTTAAAGCACCACGACCTGGTCCGATTTCTAAAACATCTTGATCTGTGATAGGAAAAACATTGACAATTTTGTTGATAATATTATTATCTTGCAAGAAATTTTGACCAAATTCTTTCTTGGCGAAACGTGGTTGATTATTTTTCATCTTTAAGTCCAAATAAATTTCTTAAATTGCGATTAATTCTATCAACAAATTTTTCCATCCCCACTTGCTTTATCCCAGCCATGTAGTATGCTACAAAAAGCACTGTATTAGGCTCATTTAGTTCGCCAGTATAAGGATGAACTCTTAAATAAGGCGCATCAGTTTCAGTCAACATACGTTCTAGAGGTAGATATGAAATAACTTCTCTTGCTTGATTATTGGTTCCATACGTTATAGAACCACTGAATGAAAAGTATAAATTAGGAAATTGCTCAAATTTTTTAGCTCACTGTAAACTTCCACTATATGTATGTAACATACATCTAGTGCTTGGATATTTGCTTAAAATATCAAATGCATCTTGATAAGCTTGATCACATCCTTCTTTGTCCCGAATATGAATAACTACAGGTAAATTATGTTTATTAGCTAAAATAATTTGATTCGTTAATGAATCAATTTGATTTTGTCTAGTAGGAGCATCTTCGTAAAAGTAATCAAGCCCCACTTCACCAATTCCAACAACTTCAGGTGTTAAAAGTTCTTCTACTTGCTTATAGTCGTTTCCATCAACTCCTGATTCAGGATGTATACCTATAACAGGCTTTATAACATCATACTTTTTAGCAAGTTCTAATACTTCTTTATTTTCTTCTGGATGACCACCATTTACAATTAAAAAATCTATTCTATTGTGATGCGCTTGTTCAACAATCATATCAATGATATCGGGTGACTTATAATAAGTTAAACTAATGTGACTATGCGCATCTACAAATTTATTGCGTTTTTTTCCCATATTATTTACCTAAACAGAAATTAGAAAACATTACATCTAATAAATCTTCTCTGTTTACATTTCCTTTTATATTTTGAAGTGCATCTCAAGCAGCATAAAGATCCACAATAACTACATCAAATGTATAATACATCTTAAGTGAGTTAGAAGCATTTTTTAAGCATTCTAAAGCTTGCTTAATCAATGATAGTTGTCTTGTATTTGAAAAAATTCTTTCATCAAAAATATCTATGTTTGCAAAATTAGCAACTAAAGCTTGTTCTAGGGCTGATATATTATTATTAAGCGCTGAAATTTTAACTACATTTGGATCATTATTTTCACTATCTAAATCAATTTTATTTAAAACCTTGATATAAAACTTTTCAAGTTCTTTTGCACGTGCTTCAACCTGAGCATCAAATTCATCTACACCTTGCACAGTGTCGATTACGTGTACGACAAGGTCTGATTTTTCAATTTGTTCAAGCGATTTTTTAATTCCAATTTGCTCTATTTTTTCATCAGTTTTTCTTAAACCAGCTGTATCAACTAGCTTAAATAACATATCATTTATTTTATAAGTTGCTTCAACTAAATCACGTGTAGTTCCTGCAATATCTGTAACAATTGCTTTGTCTTCAGAAAGAAGACTGTTTAAAATACTACTTTTTCCAACGTTAGGTTTACCTAAAAAAGCTACTTTAACACCTTCAAAAACGTAACGTGAGTCTTCTGAAATTTTAACAATTTGACTAAGCTTGCTAATTAATGTTTGAAGTTTATCTTGCATTACTGAGTTATCAATATTTTCGATATCTTCATACTCTGGATAATCAATATTAACTTCACAAGTTCCGATCAATAAAGCTATCTCAGTAAGGAAATCATCAATCATTGTTGAAGTCTTACCTTTGAATTTATTAACAGAAGCACTTGCTTGTGAGGCTGTTTGAGCCATAATTAGGTCATGAATGGCTTCAGCTTTAACTAAGTCCATTTTTCCATTTAGAAATGCTCTACGTGTAAATTCTCCACGTTCTGCTAATCTAGCCCCATTTTGAAGTAACAATTCTAAAACTTTATTTGTTACTATAATTCCGCCGTGGCAGTTAATTTCGATTAATGGTTCTCCTACATAATTATTATAAATCGTTGATCCATCTTGTTGTGTTTTTCCAAGAAATCACATTACAAGGACTTCATCTACTAAAGTGTCTCCATCATAAATATGACCATAAGTTATATTATGGTCACTTCCCATTCTTCCTTTATATATTTTTGAAATAATTTGTTTTACATCAGGGCCAGCTAGTCTAACTATAGAAATAGGTTGATTAACATGTGAACCTGAGCTAATTGCTGCTATATTATCATACATAGCTATATTTTATTAAATTAATCATATAAGTTAAACAAAAAACCACATCAACTAGTGTGATGATATGTGGTTAATTTGCTTGATCTTGCTTTTTGGCATCCAGTGCTTTTGATTCATCTGAATATAAGAGTTTTTTAATTCTTAATTTAGGTGTGGTGTTTTCTTCAATATATTTTAATGGTAGTGTTGTTCAACACAATCAATCAAATACCTTAACTCTTAGAGAACGATTATTAATTTTTTTGTTGGTATATAAATTTTCATTTAGTGTTATAGGTATTAAAATTTCTTTTTTAACCTTTTTAGGAATTAGTTCGCTTAATTCATTTCACAAAAGAGCACTATATTTATTTTTTTTCATCAGTTCCCAAGTTAACGATGTTTCATGATTATCTTGCTCGTTGTATTCTTTTTCTAAATTATTTAAGGCATTTATATTAAATAAATAACATATAGCAATTTTTATCAAATTTTCATATTTTTCTTTATATTGAGCAAAATCAATTATCACTAATTTATCTCTATTTATAATCACTTCTGTTTCATTTTTATCATCATTACTGAAATAAGAATATGAAAAATTAGCCAATTGATCACTATTTAAGCCTAATTCAATGCTAATTAAATTATTATTATTAAATTCTTTCAAACCTATTGGACCAATTAAATCTTCATTATATTTTTTATTCAACTCTTCTTTAGCTAATTTTCACTCTTCGATTGTTGCTTTAGGCGTGCTATCGAAAAAAGCTCAATTCCAATCTCATATAATATGATTAAGTTGTTCTGACTTATTATCGTTTTTTATTTCTTTTGTTTTTTTAGCTTCACAGTTATCCTGAATTTTTGGTAGTTCAATTACTTCTTCTATTCGTGGATAATTATTGTCATCAAAGTCAAATAAATCAATTATCGAATTAGAATATTTAGTTTTATTTTTTAAAAGATCTCACATATTAGTGTTTTTTAATCTAGAAAAGTAAGAAGAATCATCAATTAATTCTGGATTTATAAGATATGCACTAGGCAAAATAATTGATTTCAGTACATCACTAAAGCTTTGTTTATATATGTAACTGTCTCTTACTTCATTTGTGTCGATCGATTTTATAAGTTCTAAAACGTAGTTTATGTAATTATTAAAAAGAACTTTAAACACAAATTTTTGACTCTGACTTTCTAGATAAAAAAAGTTATCTAATATAAAATATTCTAATTTTTCTTGATCACTTTTATTTCGCAAATCAATTTGCTTTCAATCTAATTTTGTATCTGAAAGGTTATTACTACGCAATCCTCTAATAATATAAATTAATATTTCCTTATATCAGGCTTGATATTTAAATTTTTCGTAATAATTTAATATTTCATCTAATTTATTTCAATCAATGAAAATAGTTGAATTTATAGAAATATACATTTCTTTTAGATAGAGCATTTTAAATGTTGCTGATAATTTTCTATTAATTTCCTTTATGATTTCTACATTCGACTTTTTTATTTCATTGTATTTTTGTGCTAGCTTATCATTATCAAATAATTCAGATCCATTTAATATAAGACGTTCTTCTAATTCCTTATATTTGATATTAGAATTTTTTGCGATATTTTTAGTTTCACAAGAAGGTGATGAAACACAAGATAAAATACTAGTACTGAATGTTAATGTGCTTATAATAAGTATTTTTCTTTTTGTTTTCATACTATTCAACCTCTCTTATATATGTTATTTTCATATTATTTGTAGCATATCTAACATAAGCATTTCTTAAGAATTTCAAAAATCCATTGATTTTTGAGCATCATTTTAATATTAACGCCATTTAGTCCAAAGGTAAATAACTTAATCAACTTCAATTATTTAGCTTTATTATGCGCACTACTAATTTAAGTGAATACCCTCTTTATATCTACTATCTAAATGATGTTTTAAACTTATGCTTTCTATATACATAATTATATTTTTTTACAATATAAATATCTCAAAATAAGCCAATTTGTGGAAAATTTTCATATTTTCCACTTTTTTCTAATATCGATGGGGTTTTAGATTTTTCAAAAAGCTTAAAATGGATTAATATCACAGTGATATAATTTAAAATATTAAGCAAGAAATGATAAAAAATGCTGTATTTTAATCATTTATTTGTCTCATTTTTATGCTTAATTTTCATATAAATTAAGGTGGTTTTATGGGACAGAAAAAAGAATATACACGTCAAAAAATTAAAAGTTCATTACTTGCTTTCGGCTTTTTATATAAAATCAAGAAACCTTGACAAAAAATTTTAGTAATGACAATTATCGGAACTATAATGGGCTTATTTGGGGTACTTCTGCTCCAAAATACAGGGCTTTACGCCTTGGGGCTAGAGGCATTTGGTCAAGGGATCGGTAGTTTCTTCCTTTACTACATACAATCAAAGAACCCTGATTCACATCTAGGATATATTGTATTTAACCTTTGTTTCTGATTAATTTACTTTATCCTAAATATTCCGTTGCTAGTTTTATCTTGAAAAAAGATTTCGCATAGTTTTACCATTTATACAGGATACTATTTATTCATCTTTACATTAGCGGGGGTTGTATTTGGGTTTATACCTGGAATTAACGATGTTTATTTATTTACAAATCTTAAAGCAAATTCCCCAGATATTTTTGTAAGAAATGAAGTGCAAGTTGTTCTTTGAAACTATGATGCTGATTCAATTAAACATATGGCTATCTTCTTATATTCATTATGTTGAGGTATGTTACAAGGAATTGCTGCCGTTGCTTGCATTATAATTGGATCTTCAACAGGTGGATTTGATATCTATGGTATGTATATTGCTAAAGCAAAATTAAAAGATGTCGGAACAGTATTTTTATTCCTTAATTTCATTTCTTTAACTCTTGCTAACATAATGGGTTCATATGTACCTGCATCAATGTCTCTAAAAGGAGCTAACCTCACAGGAAACAATCCTTGAGCATTAGATATCTTTTTTAACTTAAATTATGTTTCAGGATTCTTTATGCTTCTTATAAATGCGTTTATTGTTAACATTACGTATCCAAAAAATAAATTAGTTCAAACTCAAATATTCTGTGATCGTCCATTTGAATTAATTGAACAAATAAATAAACTCTCAAACCGTACATATACATTTTCGATCGTTGAAGTTATAGGTGGGTATACCAGAACTAAAAAATATATGATTACTACTAATACTCAATATTTAGACGCAGCTGACTTATTCTTAGTTGCTAAAAAAATAAATAAAGACCTATTTATCTCCATTCTTGATCTAAAAAAAGGTGATGGATATATGTTTATTGAGAAATAATATATTGCCTCCTATCAGGAGGTTTTATTGCAAAAATTTTGTTGGTATTGCCCTTAAAATTAGGAAATTTTCTCTAAAAAGTGTTTATTATTTACTAAATTTCTTATATAATATAAAAGCATATGGGGCAGTACTCAAGAGGCTGAAGAGGTGGTCCTGCTAAGACTATAGGGGAGGCAACTCCCGCGGAGGTTCAAATCCTCTCTGTCCCGCCATTTATAAAAAATAGACTAGGCAACTAGTTTTTTTTATAAATTGGCTAGGTTTGTAAGTAAAAAATCATACAAATATGAAAAAAAATCAATATTTTCCACATTTCAATATTTTTATATGTATAAAAAATCTTTTTTGTTCTATAATATAGTTATAAACAACAAAAAATAACTCAAGAGAGGAATAAAAACATGACTAAAAAAGAATTCATCAATGAAGTATCAGAACGTTCAGAATTTACACCTAAAGATGTTGAAAAAATGTTTGATGCTATGGTATTCGTTCTTAAAGAACAATTAATTATGGAAGAAAAAGTAAGATTATCACACTTAGGTATCTTCTCAACTTCAATCAAACCAGCTAGAACAATGTCAAACAAATTCAAAAAATCAGCAGATGAACCAGACTTTATTGAAGTACCACAAAGACGTGTTGTTAAGTATACACCTTCAAAATACTTACGTGATTTAGTAGACTTCAAAGCTTAATATAAGATATTTAGATATCCAGGGAACTCAAGATCCAATTTTCTTGAGTTTTTCTTTATTTCATTTATAGGTATTGATTTAGCATATTGAAATTCAGAAATCAAATATTCACTTTCAACTAAATAAAATTCATTAAAAAGTGAAAAATAAACTATAACAAAAGCTATACCACCATTTTGTGATATTAAATGCAAGTAGTTAAGTTGATGCTCTTGAAAATTACTTGCATCTAGTCTTGGCTCATTCGTGCTTTTGGCTTCAAAACAAATAAATTTCCCTTGGTACATACCTACATAATCAACAGTTGACTTTCTAAGAGAAATTACACCTGAATATTTAGTTCTAGACCTTTGTGCAAGTTGTTTTATTTCTATAGGTGTTGCTTTCTTTTCGATAAAAGCTATTTGCTCCTTTCAATAATATGTTAATGTTTGATTAATAATTGTTTCTAAAAACATTCCTCTATTTTTATTGCTCATACATAATATAAATTAAAAATTATTAAAAAAGAACCAAAAGTTGACAAAACCATACTTTTGTTAACTTTTAGCATTATTATATAGAAGAAAAAACTTTAAATATTCTTTAAATATGTGTAATAAAATTTAGGTTTTAAAGGTAAATTTAATACAATATAGTAAGAAGGTAAATATGAATAAAATATTAATTATTGGTAACTGAAAAATGAACTTAACATATACTGAAGCTGAAATGTATATCGATAAAATTAAGTCATATTATCAAGAAAACGTTTTAACATTAAATAATAAAATTAAGTTCGGTATTGCTGCTCCACACACTTGTTTAGCTGCATTCAAAGATCTTAAACTTGATAACTTTATTTTAGTTGCTCAAGACGTTTCTTCCTATGAGCAAGGTTCATACACCGGAGATGTTAGTGCTAAAATGCTTAAGGATCTTAATGTTTCTTATGCAATCATTGGTCATAATGAACGTAGAGCATTTCATAATGAAAGCAATCAATTAATTAATGCTAAAGCAAAACAATTAATTAGTAATGGAATTACACCTATTATTTGTGTTGGCGAAAACTTAGAAGAATTTGAAGCTAATTTAACTAAACAAGCTATTAAAAAACAAGTTCTTGAATCTACAGCTGATCTACCACATGATAAGTTTGTAATCGCCTACGAACCCGTTTGAGCAACTGGCACAGGGAAATGTGCTTCTTCTTGCCAAGCTCAAGATATATCTGAATACATTCGTTCATTAGTGGATTCTAATTGTCGAATTTTATATGGGGGAAGCGTTACTGAAGCAAATGTAACTAAATTAATTAATAAAGATGATATCGATGGATTTTTAATCGGTAAAGCCTCTCTAAATGTAGAACAATTTTTTGCAATTCTAAAGGAAGTAGCCTTAAATGGAAAATTCTAATAAACTAAAAGTATTTATTGATTTTGAAGCTATAACCAATAATTTTTTAAAACGTTTACCAATTAATTTAAATATTCGTTTCTTACCTTATTGCTACACTATAGGTGTTTACCGTAATAATGATGTTAAAAATGGTTTTATTACTAAAACTTCTTTAATGTCTTTTAAAAATTTTGAATTAAGAACATATAGAAAAAAATTAAAAGTTAATTTACTTAATGATATTTCAATTTTAGCTAAAGAAAAAATTACTGAAGAAAATTTACATGATAAAGTTGAATTTTATGGATGAAATCCACAAATGGAAAATTTAATTTTAAATAATCTTTTCGGAATTGAATGTTTTAATGCTTCTAAACATAACGGAAAGCAAATGCTATCACTAAAAATAGTTGTCCCTCATATGCATAAGGATAACTATTTTCAAGAGACTAAAAAGATTTTTGCTGCTAAACAACCCGAAGTTGAGCAAAATATTTTTAACGATCCTGGATATGCTGCTTCTTACCTAGGCTATATGCGTTTTATAGCTTTTAGCAAGCTTAATAAGAAAAAATATAAGATTAACTTAACCCTTGATGATATCGCACTAATTGATACCGATATAATGAATTATAATAAGGATGATGTAATAAAGCTTGATTATTGTTATCGAAATCAAGACATTATTTTAAAACGCTCTAAAAAACTTACTTCTATAGATGCTAATATTAATCGTTCTGCTAATAATTTATCACAACAAAAACGCTTACTTAAAAATTTTGAAAAGTATGCTGAAAAATATAATAAGAAATCTGTAGTCGGCACAAATGATAAACAAGTTATCGCTGATTTAGAAGAATATGCTACTAAGAAAATAGTTGAATGTAACTGACTTCTAAAATTCATCAAAGAGCTACCGGATAATATTGCTTCAATTGAAGAAGCAATTATGTGAGCTGAATTTAAAATTGAAGCTACTAATGATAAAATCAAGGTTTTTAAAAAGGAACGTAATGAATTATAAACATCATAGCTATTATGGTGTTTTTTTGTACAAAAAAATGTGCATATGCACATCATTTTTATTATTATAGGTATGTTTCACTAGGTTTTAATAATTCAAGAGGGAATTCAACAACAACTTTTTTACCAAATGATTCAAGTTCTACAACAGCGATATCTTTATCGATATCAAGTAAGGCGATAGGTCCTATTTCACCTTTATAAGGACCATCAATAACTTCAACAAGGTCTCCCAATTTTAGTCCAAGTAAGTTTTTACCTTCGTTAAATAATTTTAAGTATTCAGCTTCGGCTTTAGCCATTTTTCTAATTTCACTTGCAGAAACTGGTGTAGGTTTAGCTCCTTTACCTGATGACCCGATAATCCCTGTAACGTATTGAGTGTTACGTATAACATATCAAGCTTCATCTGTCATATCCATATTAGCAAAGATATAACCTGGATAAATATTGATGTATTTAATTTTGTAAGGTTCACCAATACGTTTCTTTTCCATTTCCTTAGGTGTTAATGTTGGTTTTGAGTACATCTTGAAAGCACCAAATTCTGTTGCTTCTTGATTAAATGAATCTGCAACATTTTCAGCCACGATTCTGTTTTTTAAAGCTTCAAGGACTTGTTCTTCTTTCCCACGAATTGTGGAAATCATGTATCATTTAAAATTTGTATTCATCTTATCTCCTTTTAACTAGGCTGCATGTATTGCAGTTCATAATGCTGTAAACCCATAAGTTACACCATAAACAAATAAAGCAAATATTGCTGCAAAGATTATTATTTTAGCTAGATTTTTTCAATTTTCCTTAGGTGAAGGTCATCTAACACGTTTGATATCCTTAACAACCTTACGGAAGAAATATCTTTTTTTACGATTCTTTCATCTTTCTTTTAAAGATGGCTTCTTTTCTTCAACTTCTACACTAGTATCTTCATTTTCATTAGATACTACTTGTGCTTCGTTTTCTAGACTCATTATACTTCCTCTTTGTGTAGTGAGTGAACTTTGCAACGTGGACAGAATTTTTTAATTTCAATTCTCTCTGGATTACCTGCACTTTTGACTGTGACATAATTCTTTTTACGGCACAATTCGCAAGCTAGCGATACTTTATTATTTTTCATATGTTTATTTTATCATAAGTTATGAAAAATGCTTGTTTTTATATGCTAATCTTTACTCATATTTAAGAGTTTTAACGATTTAGAAAAAAATAATTATAAATTAAAAAAATATTAAAAATTTTAGCTCGGTAAAATAGGGATATAAGTCTAAAAAAAGCACTTGAATATATATTTTTTTGTATTAAAATTTAATTGTTATGGTAGATGTAACAAATAAGAAGACTGTAACAAAATACGGATTTACAGATTTTATCAGCCTACTTCACATATTTATTATATTAGGCCACAAAGGTGAATTAATGAGTAGTGCTGAAATAGCTGAAAATCTTGGGGTAAATTCAGTCAAAATAAGAATTGTATTAAAGGCCTTAGACGAGGCTGAATGGATAACAAAAATTCGAGGAAGAAAAGGGGGCTACACCTTGAATAAGCCACTAAAGGATATTAAATGCAGCGACTTGCTTGATATCTTAGATTTAGGTTTAATCAACAAAACTTGAACAAGTGGACAAGTAAACTCATGTTGTGTGATCTCACGTAATATCGAGGCAGTAGAACAGGATTTAATTTTCTCATTAAATGATCTAATCTACAAAAAATTACAAAACATAACACTGGAAGAAATTAAAGAACAAATTCTATCTAAGGAGGCTTAGATGATAGATTTAGAATATGATGTAGTGATAATTGGTTGAGGAAAAGCAGGAAAAATATTAGCTGCTAAATTATCACAAAATAAGCAAAGAGTAGCGCTTATTGAAAAAGACCCTAATATGGCTGGTGGAGCATGTATTAATGTTGCTTGTTTACCAACAAAATGCCTAATTCATAGTGCTAAAGTAAGAGAGCAAGCCGAAAGACACAATCTTAATATGACTTGAAAAGAAAAAGAATCATATTATAGAGCTGCTCAAAGATATAAGAGAGCATTCGTTAAGAAAATGCATAACGATAGCTACGATAATATTATCGCTAGTCAAAATGTTGATATATATTTTGGAATCGCAAGTTTCTTAGATCACAACACAGTTTTAGTCGAAACAACTAACAAACTAATTAAAGTTTCTGGTAAAAAAATCGTTATTAATACTGGTTCAAAACCTAAAAAACTTGATTTTGTTGATATTAAATCTAAAAATGTATACTACTCAGATCTATTACTTGATTTATACCAATTACCTAAACGTTTATTAGTAGTTGGCTCTGGATTTATTGGTTTAGAATTTGCAAGTATGTATGCAAATTTCGGAACAAGAGTTACGGTTTATAATAATGGAAATAACTTCTTACCATCAGAGGATCCACAAGATGCCTTTAATGTAAAAGAAGCTCTTCGTAATCAAGGAATTGTTTTTGAAGATAATGTAGAAATTTCATCTATTAAAGACTATAGCCGTGGAACAAAAGTTATTGCGACAATTAATGGTGAAGTAATCGAAGATATGTTTGATGCTGTACTAATCGCAGTTGGTCGTGAAGCTAACATAAAAAATCTCGACTTACATAAAGCCGGAATCGACACAGAAGGTGGAGCAATTAAAGTTGATGAAAACTTAAAAACTACAGCTGATAACATTTGGGCTGTAGGTGATTGTAAAGGTGGACCATTTTTCACATATATTTCTTTAGATGACTCACGTATTGTGCTGCCACAATTACTTGATAAAGAAAATACACGTACATTAAAGAATCGCCAAGTAATTCCATGAACTATGTTTATTGATCCAGCGTATGCTCGTGTTGGATATAACTGCAAAGAAGCTGATGCTTTAGGCATTAAATACACAGTTAAAACTCTAAGTACTTCAAGTTTCCCTAAAGCTAAAACAATAAACGAAACAGCTGGATTTAACAAGATCTTAGTGGATGAAGATGGATACATTATTGGTGCTACATTATTCAATTATCAAGCAGACGAAATGATTAACTTCATTTCATTAGCAATCGTTAACAAAATTAAATTTGCTGATCTACAATCATTTATTTATACACACCCTACATTTGTAGAAAACTTAAATATATTTAATTAGGAAATAGAAAAAAATGCTCATATGAGCATTTTTTATTTGTTTATAAAGCTACTTAACAGTAGTTGTTTTCTTTGATTTAATAGTATTAAATAACTTGTATCCTTCAATTGTGATTGTTAGTACAAATGCTAATAAGATAGGGATTAATCAGTAAACAACTGAGTAATTAGTAAATCTTACAATATCTACGTTACCAAATAATTGGTTAATGCCTGGAATAAATGCAGATCCTATCATACAAATCATTGAAAATGCACTAGCTAAGTAAACTAATTTATATTTAGCGAATGAACATTTGAAGATACTATTCTTAGACATTAAGTTAAGTGAGTTAATACTTGAACCTACACCCAAAGTAATAAATGCAGCTGAAGATGTTAACATAACAAAGTTTTTACCTGTTACACCATTGTATTGAGCCACAAGCCCTACAATTAAGTAAGAAAGCAATGAAGCCAGTGAAAGAATCACACTATGAATAATAAGTCTTTTACCTAATCCATCAGCAAAAATGCTTTGATTCTTATTAATTGGCTTTTGGTTCATTACATCAACATCACTTGGTACCATTCCTAAAGCGATTGCAGGTAATCCGTGAGTTAATAAATTAATTCATAATAATTGAGCTGCTGTAAGAACTATAAATTCTTCATCAGCGATCGCACTAGTAAATATAAATCTAAACACAAATAAACCAACTAGCATCACAATGATTTCTGTTAGTGAAGAAACAAGTAAATTTAAGATAACAGTCTTAATTCTAATAAATGTTTCTCTACCTGATTTAATTGCACGAACAATTGTATTAAAGTTATCATCAGTTAAAATTACATCAGCAGCTTGTTTAGAAACATCAGTTCCTGTAATTCCCATCGCACAGCCAACATCGCTTGCCTTAAGGGCTGGAGCATCATTTACACCATCCCCAGTCATAGCAACAACTTGATTGTGTGCTTGTCAAGCTTTTACAATTCTCAACTTATCTGAAGGATTTACTCTAGCATACACTGATATATGAGTAACTTCTTTCGTTAATTCTTCATCACTCATATTCGCTAATGTAACACCATCAATTGCCTTATCACCATCTTGGTATATACTCAAACTGCGAGCAATTGCTACAGCAGTAGTTAAGTGATCTCCTGTAATCATTACAGTCTTAATCCCTGCGTTTTTAGCTTCTTCTATACTTGCTTTAACATTAGCTCTAGGTGGATCAATTAATCCAACTAATCCTGAGAATACTAAATCTTTTTCATCTTCTAATGAAATTGAATCAGTTTCTGCAGGCATCATTTTATATGCTACAGCAATAACTCTAATTGCATTATTAGATCAATCTTCATTCATTTCACGAAGTTTAGGATCTAATTTGTGACATTTATTAAAAATTACATCAGGAGCACCTTTAGTAATTAAAATTTTTTGTCCGTTAGGTGCTTTAATTAGCACAGACATCATTTTACGGTCACTATCAAAAGGAAGAGAAGAAATCTTTTCAAATTTAGAATAAAATTCTTCTTTAGAATTTCCTTTTTCAATTCCGAATCTTAAAATAGCTGTTTCAGTAGGATCACCTACTTCAACATATTTTCCACTTTCATCTAAAGTAACTTGTGCATCACAACATGCAACAAAGCTGCCAAGAGTTTGTGATTTTGTTAAGTCTTCTTCACCTTGAGCATCATAAAACTTAACCACACTCATTTTATTTTCAGTTAATGTTCCAGTTTTATCAGAACAAATAATACTTGTTGATCCAAGGGTTTCAACAGCAGGGAATGCTTTAATAATAGCATTTTCCTTAGTCATTCTTGCAACACCAATTGCTAGTAGTACAGTTGTAAAGGTAATTAAACCTTCAGGAATTGCAGCTACAGCAAGTGAAATACCAATAATTAATGCATTTGAATATAATTCAGGATTATTTCACTGGTTATTAAATGCTCCAGTTAAAATAATTTGAATTATTGTTGATACAAATAATAAGACAATACCTGATATTCCGAATATTCTAGATAACTTGTCTAATTTAATTTGCAATGGAGTTTTAGGAATTTCTTGTTCTTGAATACTTGAATTTATTTTTCCAACTTCAGTATCTTTTCCTATTTTTTCAACAAGAGCAATTGCACGACCTGTTACACAGTATGTTCCTGAAAAAATAGTGTTATATCTATCCCCTAGAGGTAATTGATCAATATTAGGAATATCTCCTACTCTTTTTTCTACAGCAAGTGCTTCACCTGTAATCGCTGATTCAACCACACTAAAGCTAAATGCTTCTACAACTTTAGCATCAGCAGGCACCATATCACCAGCTTCTATTACTATTAGATCACCTACAGTAACTTGTGATGATGGTATTGAAATCATTTTTCCATCACGGATCACTTTAGCATACAATTCATTGCTTTTAGCTAGAGCCTTGACTGCCTGATCACTTTTAATCTCTTGATAAGTACCTAACATCGAGTTAAGTGCTACCACTATCAAGATAATAAATGGTTCTATATATGCTATTGCTATTTCTCCTCCGGTAGTCAATTTACCTGAAGCATGTTCGTAAATTGCAACACCGAAAGAAAATGCAGCAGCAATTAATAATAAGATGATCATAAAGTCTTTAAATTGAGCTAAGAAGATTAAAAATATACTTTTTCTTTCTTTAGCTTTAATTGTATTTTCACCAAGAGAAGCAATACGTGTTTGAGCTTCTTCTTGTGTTAAACCAGACTTCAGATCTGTGTTTAATAAATTATCCATTTACTTACTTTCCTTTCTAAAATATGTAAATTATATTATTTTTTATTATTAGTATTAAAGTATTGTTTAATATCTATTCAGCCTGTATCGTTTAAATTTTCTTCGTATTCAGTTACTTCTCTAATAAACAGTTCATTATTTTTATCTCTAACAATAGCTGTTTTTAGATTATATTTTTTATTTTCATATTCAGTGTTATATCATTTTTCATAGCGTTTAAGAGTAATATATTTTTGTTTAGTAAACGCATCTATATTTTTATTATTGCCCGAAAAGTCTTCTCCACCTTTTGCTTCTATGATTCAAATATTTCCTTGATTATCTTCAAGGATATAATCTGGATAGAAGGCTTGAAGTTTTTCTGTTCCATCTTTTTTCATAATTAGTGAGAAGTAAGGTTTTCCTTTATCACCATTTTTATAATATCATTTAACAAATTCCTCTTTTATGCAGAATAATTCAAATAAATGTTCTGATACAGACCTAATTTTATTTCTTACAGTCATCATACTTGTATCGTATTCTTCATAAACATTTTTATCTATTATTTTTTTATCCTTAAGTGAAGAATCATAGATAATATCATCTTTTATAGGAATATATCAATTGTTTCTTACTATATCATCTTGATCAAAAATGCTATAGTTAAGCACAATATCACTATTTGCATTGAAATCTTCTAAATCACTTGCTAACTTATCAACATTATTAATTAAGAAGATTTGAGGCGCTGATAAACCTATTTCAATAATTTGATATCTCTTAAGATATTCGTTTGCTCTAGCTGAACTAATTAGTGTATTAATAAAGTTTTTAAGCTGAAGTCCATCGAACCCAAGAATGTTTCTGAGCTTATCAATTGCATGAGTTTCATCATTATGGTTTGCAGCTGGATTGTAGTGATATCTAACATCTTTACGAACTAAAGTTTCATCAATCATTTGCGATAACTCTTGCACTTGTCCTTGACGCATATCATCATGGATATACTTAGCATCTATAATATAACCATTATCAGCTAATTTCTTAGCATTTAGCTCTAAATCATTGGTTAAGTTGTATTTGTTCTTTAGGAACTTATACACAAGCTTAGCTGTGTTTTTTCATTGTTCCTTATCATGGGTTGACTTACGAAGATTTCTTTCTTCTTTTGGTAAAGTAAAATTATTAAATCCAGGCTTCAGATTTAATCTAACGACCTCTACCCCATTTGTTTGCATTAAAACATTATCTTTAAATTTTGCATCGAAGGTGTATAAGAAACAATTATCAATTTTGTCATCTTCAAAATGTTTTTGAGATGGCATTCTTCTGATTCTTCCAATTGTTTGAATCTCGAAGTTTTCTTCCATATTGTCTCTTAATTTAACAAGGATTTTAGCTCTAGGGCAATCTCATCCAGTCGCTGTTGCTTGTTTAAATACTAAATATTCAACAGGTGAATTTGGTTTTTCAATTCCATCGATATTTTCTTTAACTTTATCAAGTCAAATAGCTAATTTACCATTTTGAGTCGAAACTCCCATATCGTTAAATAAATGATCTTGCATATACTCAAGTAATACATCGCTCTTATTAGGCAATTGAATGATTACTAATGGATTAATACGATATTGGGGATCAATATTTTTGTAAGCTTCTACAATTTCTTTTCTTTTAGCTTCAGCAGCTTTTATAAGAATGAAAGCTTCATTTTCGAAATCTTCTAAAGCTTCTTTAGTAGAAACTTCTGGATTTATATAAATTGATCTGGTAATTAATTCTGAATCAATAACTTCTTTATCTGTTATCTCAATAAATTTTTGACCTTTAGCACTTTTAGCTGTAGCTGATATTCTAATTTCTTTATATGGTTTAATGTGATTGTGCAAGAAATCAAAAGCTTTTTTAGTTTGATTGATATGTTCTTCATCAATAATAACAATAAACTTATATCCTTTATTTCTAGCAAACACAGCTTGATCGTGGATGTTAAAGTATTCTGCTTCAGCTATTGCTTTATTACCTTTTTTAATAATCTTTTCTCAATTAATAAAATATGTAGTTCCAGGATTAAATCCATTAGTCAATATATCTTGAACATCACCACAGTTATATTCTGAATAGAATTTAATCATTTTTCTTTTTGATTGTTCTTCTAAAGAACCAGCACCTGGTGCTAATCATAGAAAAACAAATTCGTTATTAATATCTCTATCAATTACATTAGCGATCATTTGTAACATCATTAATGTTTTTCCTGATCCTGTAGGAGATTTAATAACTAATGAATTACTTTTGGAATCTGAAAGTACAAAGTCTGTAGTTTGTTCTATTGTTCTTTCTTGAAATCTTTTTCAATTTATGTCTATCATATGTACCCTACCTCTTTTAGTTCTTTTTCATAATAAGCATTAGGAATACTAATCACTTTATTTTTGATTTGATCATATACTTCGCATTCATTAAGATCTATTTTATTTTCATTTATAAAAATAAATTTTGCATTTAATAAATCATCAACACTGTAGTTATTAAATTCTTCTTGATTTTCAAAATATAAAAGTTCTTTATTATCAATTAGTTTTCCTAGCTGCAATTGAGCTAGCTGTAAACTAGAAACATCTAATTGATCTAAATATTCTTTACCATAGTATGAATAAATAAAATCTGACTTGTTTATTGAATTTACTTTTTGATAAATTAAGTTGTGAGGTAATTCTTCTTGTATATTACTTAAACGTTTAAATGTAACATCTTCACAAATATTATTTTCATTATTAGTACATAAGATGTATGTTCTATCTCCACCATCTTCAGCATTTAGCTTTGCAACAGCATGACCAGTTGTCCCGGATCCTGCAAAGAAGTCTAGAATAATAGAAACATCGTCTGTTGAATGTAACATTAATTTTGAAATAAAATCAACAGGCTTTGGGTATTTAAAATCTTCGACAAAAGAAAGGGATTTTGCTTCTTTGGTAGCTACTTGATTCATAAACTCATTTGATGCGAATACTAATGAGTCAATTGTTTTCTTAGTACTTTTTAAATTATTTAGATATCTTTTATAAATAAAACCACGTTCATTTGGTTTATGGTCTTTTTTAAATGTAATAGTTCCCTCTTTGATATGCTGATCTATAGTATTCTTCGAGAATCTTCAATACATTCCTACAGGTGGAAAATCCTCTTTGCCCGTGTATGGATTAACTACAGCAAAATAATTATTTTTTTCTGTTCCTGATTTTGCACTTGGGTCACTAGAAGTTCAAGGTCCATTTGGATCGTTATCAGGATTAGAATACCTAGATAAATCCTTAGAACCTCCTAATAAATTAATTTTTATTTTATTTTTTGCATAGCATAGACAATTTTCGTGTTGAATATTAGCGCCAGTATTAATATCGTTTGTTGATGATTTAGTTTTTCTAATAAAATCTGCAACAAAATTATTTTCGCCAAATACCTCATCACACAATAGTTTTAGTTGAGCTTGTTCATTATCATCAATGCTGATAAAAATAACACCTTTTTCAGATAATAATTCTTTAGCTATTTCAAGTCTTCTTTTCATAAAAGAAAGTCATTTAGAGTGTCTAAAAGCGTCTTCAGAATCAACATACTGATCGTTATATACAAAGTCTTTATTGCCAGTGTTATAAGGTGGGTCGATATAGATTACATCAATTCTATTTCTATGTGTTTTTAATAAAAGTTTTAATGATTGATAATTATCACCTTCAATTAAATAATTTAGTTTTTTATTTGTATCAACAATAATTGAATCTTTTTTCTCAAGAGTTAATATTGAATCATTTGTCTTATTAACGATATCTTCTTCTTTTTCTTCAAACACTAATCCATATTTTTTACTGTGGAGCGATTCTCTGATTAAAGCATATACGTCACGTTGTTTCTGAGTTAATGTTTCAGTATCTTCTTGTTCTTTTAGTCAATCTAAAATGATCTGTTTTTTATCATTATTCATACTTTTAACCTCACTTATTAAATTTATAATTTAATTTTATTAAATTATTTATTTAATAACATAAATTACTAAAAATAGTTAATCCAAAAGTCACCTTATCTTAATGCGATAAGATGACTAATTTCTGCTACATAAATAATTTATTGTAATTCAATTTCTTCTTTTATTTTTTCATAGAATTCTACTTGAACATTATTTTCTATTTCGGTAACTAATCAATGTTCTGTATCAAACATTTGTATAAATTCTTCGATTCTATTTTCACCATTAATTTCTTTTAATGTAACAACAATACCAAATCTGATATTTTCACCATCTTTTGGATCTAAACGATTATTTGTTTTGATTTCCATCCCTCAGTTTTTGTTTGTATAACTCATTTTAGCCCTTGATCTAGGCGAATCAGTATTAGAAATAATCTTAACATTGTCTCATTTTCTATAAAATTCTCTTACATATTTTTCTTGCAAATAATTCAATGATTCTTCATCATTATTTTCCTTATTTTGTTTATCGCCATTTATAGAACTGATTTTTTGATTATCTTTTATACGACCAAACTGAAGATTTAATTCAGTGTTTGAATAATCAACTCCTTGTGACCTATCGCATTTTGTTGTATAACACATTACAGCTTTAACATTAAAAGGATAACATCCATTTTTATCAAGAGGAATAGGAAAATGATAGTTATATGTATTATATTTCTTGCTAACATCTGTTATTAAAAATTTAATTTCATCATTTGGTGTTTTTAGAATCTCATTTATATGAATTGGTACAATACCATAGCCAAGTGATGTGGTTTGTGATGTTGGCAAGTTTTTATTTCATCCTTTAGCAGAATCGATTATCAAGGCTTTTGCTAGTTCTTTGTTAAGATTAATAACGTGAATTAAATAAGCCATTTTTCTTGCAATTCAAGGAGCTGCAAAAGATGTTCCTGCTACTAATCTTTCTCCTAATCCATCAAAAACTTTCATATATTTTTGGCTACTACCTCCATAATAAGAGATATCAGGTTTAGCATAAAAAGATAAAACCGGACCTTTTCTTGTATACTCTGCTGGCTTGTTATTGAAAGTAACAGAATTTACAACCAAACCATTTATAGAATCAGCCGGTGATCCAATTTTCTTATCCTTTACGCCATCTGCTTTACATTTATTCGTTCCTGAAATAATAAAAATGCAGTCGTTTTCATATTGTATTCGATCTAGCACAGAAGCTTCAAACGATATGAAATTATCTCTTATTTCAGATTTGCTTCCTAACGAAATATTTCAAACTTTTATATCTTTATTTTCTTTAACTATTTTTTCTATTTGTTTTATCAAGTTGAAAGATGAAAATTGTGATATACCAGTCACACCAAAATGTCTTACCTTAAATCTTCCACAGCCATCTTCTAACTCAGGATTTAGTCTAGGGCCATCTACAATTATTGATGATACTTCTGTTCCGTGAACATAATCCTCGCTATTTCTTTTTATTTCTACTGGTAATAACTCTTTATATTCTACTCAATTCGAAAAATATGCATTTGTATTAAAAAGTGTATCTATAACTCCAATAATAGGCTCATTTTTAGGATTTGGTAGTTGAACAATTTTATTCTCATTAATTCTAATTTTATTTTCATAATCTAGTTCAATATTATTTATATCAGAAACAGACATAGCAACCAGATACGGGGCAACTTCGTATATTTTATCAATATCTTCACTCGATAAAAATGCAGTTGAATTATCATATATTTTGCTTTCTAAAACATCTATATCTAGTTCTTTAAATAAATCTTTAAGCTTCATATCTACATCATAAAATGAAATAATGTTTTCATCATTATTCTTCTTACCAATTTCAATGCCAAAAGAATCTAAATATGATACATCGCCAATTATTGCTTTAAATTTAGATTTAGTTATTTTTGAGTCTACATTAAATTTAATATCTATATTCTTATCTTCAAAAATAGTTTTATTAATTTCCCCATTAAATTTTTCATCGAGTATTTCTTTTACTATTTTTAAATTACTTATACTTTCCTCTACGTGATCTAAATCAACCAAATAAGTAATAATGTGCTTGGTTTTTTTATCGTTATATTTCGCGCCCA
Source organism: Mycoplasma tracheobuteonis (assembly GCF_054456995.1). Taxonomy (NCBI): domain Bacteria; kingdom Bacillati; phylum Mycoplasmatota; class Mollicutes; order Mycoplasmatales; family Mycoplasmataceae; genus Mycoplasma; species Mycoplasma tracheobuteonis. The sequence continues at coordinate 58,072 of NZ_JBTKTG010000002.1, forward strand.
CAGCAGCCTTACTTGTATTTTGACCTTTTAATAAACCAGTAATTCTATTACTTTTTGCAACAATTTTATTATAGTATGCAGTTATTAACACACCCTTGAAAGGTTTTGATATATTTTTCCAATATTTTCTTACATCTTCAAGGTTTTTTATCAAGTATAATAAGTCTTCTGAAGTAACTATTTTGTTACCATTAAATCTTGCTCCACCACCAGTACCAGTTCTTTTTCTTTGCAAAAAAGTCCTTTTTATACTTAATATATTATTCATTTAACACGTACTCCTTGTTTATTTTTCTAGCAACTGTGCTTTTTGATTCACCTTTTAGTGCCTGTATTTCCCTTAATGTAAATCCTTCATCTCGCAATTGGATTAATGTTTTATTATCGATAGGACATATTAAATTACTATAAAGTCTTCTCAAATAGTCAAATTTATCCAGAGGGTTGCTAAAGGCGATTGATGTCTTAATAATATTTTTCAATTCTCCAGGATATGGCAAATTATTTGATATCATAAGTATTTTTTTGAATAGTCGTATATCTTTAGATATATGTTTTGCTTTTTTAGAAAGTTGTGTGAAATAATGTTCCGCAATTTCAATTAAATCTTCTTTTGAATACTTATCAAAATTAATAGCGAAATCAAATCTACGCAATAATGCTTTATCTAAGTTAGCAAATAAATTAGTTGTTGCGATTACAATTATTTCTTTATTTCTTTCATTTATACGATCTAATTCTTTTAATATTGCTGATGTTACTCTCCCCATTTCTCTCACATCATTTGAATTTATACGATCCAAAGCAATGACATCAATTTCATCAAATAAAACTACTATTTCTTCTATGCGACTAACTTCGGCAATTTCATCGAATAATGCACTTATATTTTTATTTGTCTGACCAAGTTTACTATCAACCAAATTATTGAAATCTACAATATATAGTTTTCTTTTTAAGATTCTTGCTACTTGTTTAGCAGCTTCGGTTTTCCCTGTTCCAGGCATTCCATAAAATAAAAACTTATTTACATTCATATCGTGATGTATTGAGTTGATAACGCCTAAAACATCGTCCGCAACATCATTAGGCAGATCTAAAAAAGATAGATTTTCAGTATTTATTTCTTTAAGAAAAATATGACTAAACTCTCTATCTTGTGGTGCAAAAGTGTTATATGTAAAAAATAGATTAACAATATATTCTGATAGTTGATTATCTCCTATTGTGTCAAAATACCTAGCTATTTTAAATGCTTCTTCTCTAAAAGCTTTATCATTTTTATCAGCGTGATACTTTATTAAGTTTAATATATTTTCCTTTTTCATAAGACCTCTTCTCAATTAGATTGTACCATAATATGGGACAAATTTCATATATTCTGGGACAAAAAAACCTATAAGCAAAAATACTTATAAGTTTCAATAATATTAAAGTAAATCAATACCTTCTTTTAACATTTCTTCACGGTAATCTTCTGGTCAGTGTGATGCTTGGACTTCTCCGATATGAGCTTTTTCCAGTAAGTACATTGATACACGACTTTGTCCAATTCCTCCACCAATTGTGAGAGGAAGTTTATGATCTATAACATTTTTGTGATATGGTGAAATTTGTCTTACAGCCTCTTTATCTAAACCACTTTGTGCAATAAGAGATTCATCATTAACTCTAATTCCCATTGAAGATAATTCAATTGCTTGATTAATTACATTTGAATAAACAATTAAATCACCATTTAGTTTTCAATCATCATAATCAAATGCTCTAGCTGAATGAATTAATCCAGAAGCAAGAGGATATCCAATTCCATAAATAAATACAGCTCCATGTTCTTTAGCAATTGCATTTTCTCTTTCTTTGATATCTAGATTAGGATACATATCTTCTAAGTCTTGAGCAGAGATGAAAAAGACTTCTTCAGGTAATTCTTCTTCTAATTGATAATATTTTAATTTAAGTAACTTCTTAGTTACTTTTAGCGAATCATAAATAAGTTTTACTGTTTTCTTTAAATAATCTAAATTACGATCTTGAGGCAGAATTACAAGTTCTCAGTCTCATTGGTCAACGTAATATGAATGAAGTAAATCTAAGTCTTCTTCTTTTCTTATCGCATTCATATCTGTGTATAAGCCTTCATAAGGTAAGAAATTATATTTTTTAAGTGCATCTCTTTTTCATTTTGCAAGTGAATGCACAACTTCAAGTCTTTCTTGGCGATCTTTAGGCAAGAATCAAACTGGTTCTTCACCATTAAGCCCATCATTTAGTCCTGATGATTTAGAAACAAATAACGGTGCTGTAGCTCTAGTTAAATTCAAGTGAACTTTTAGTTGTTCTTGAAAGTATAATTTAAGATCTTGAATAGCACTTTGTGTTTGTCGTATATTAAGTTTTGAGCGATACATTTTAACTCCTTAAGTTTAATAATATAAATTATAAATTTAAATATTAAAGTACCTATAAAAAGATAAGAAAAAAGACTGATTTTACCAGTCTTTTAACATATGGGGCGAATGACGGGATTCGAACCCGCGAATGACGGGACCACAACCCGCTGTGTTAGCCACTTCACCACATTCGCCAATTAGTACATATATTATAACTAAAACCCGAAAATTACAAAATGGTTTTTTTACCTATTTTATAAAGCTTTTAGTATAAATTGCACTAAAGGATTTCTTCTTTTTTTAAGTTCTTTTCACTCACCTTTTTTAAGATTAAGATTTTGCAAAGTTAGTCTGCCAAATGAATCGCGATGTAATCCGACTACTTCATTTCCAAATTTTGCAAACATTCTTTTAACTTGATGATATTTTCCTTCTGAAATTGTTAAGGATACATAAGTTGGGTTTATTATTTCTAGTTTAGATGGTTTTATTTTTTCATCATTTAAAGTGAAACCTTTAGCAAAAACTTCAACTAATTCTTGCAAACAAGGTTCTTTTAATGTGACTAGATATCTTTTATCAACATGTTTCTTAGGAGCGAGTAATTCATGCGTTAACTCTCCATCATTAGTAATTAATAATAATCCTGTTGTATCTTTATCAAGCCTTCCTACAGTATGTATTCCTTTGATATTTTTGATATCTTCACCCAAGATATCAAATACTGTTGAATGCATCCTATCATCATTAGCACAAATGTATCCTTCAGGTTTATTTAGCACATAATAAACATACTTTTCACCCTTACTTATAGGTGTATTCTGATATGTTACAATGTCTTCTGAAGTTACATCTATATTATGAGTAACTACTATATCATTTACCTTAATTTGTTTTGTTTTAAGAAGCTTACTTGCTTGTGACCGAGTAATTTTAAGCGCGCTTGCAAGCATTTTATCTAAACGTGTTTTTTGCATTATTTAATTAATAAGTTATATAAGTTACGCTTATATACTTCTACTCCTGGTTGAGATAAAGGATCAATATCATATAAATAAGCTACAATAATAGTTACAACTTGCATATAAATAATTAAGCAAGCAAGTGAAATTTCAGAATAATCATTAAGTTCAATTTTGATATCAAAAGTATTTTGAATATTATGCATTGCTTCTTGATTTGATAATTTAGCTATTTTATCTCTATTTCCTAAGAAATCTAAAACATCATATTGTTGCATGTTGATATCAAAATTATCTTGAGATAAGTCTTTACTTCTAGAAATAAAAGTGGTGAAAATGAAATTATCTTCTTTGTCGCTTAACTGTGGAATCAAGCTATAGTCAAATAATTCTTCAAAAGCTACTAATCCCCTTTGATTCTTATTTAGTGAGGTATTGATTAGTAATGTTAGAAACTTACCCATAGAAATTAATGTTGGATCATTCATTAAAAAGTAAGTTACATTTCTATTAAGATAACGTGAAATAAAATAGATATATGTAGCTAGTAAACAAGCTGGATTATTTTCTCAATTCTCATCGCTTATAATAGTGTTAAAAGCTAGCACGTAGGCATTTAGCATCTCGCTTACATTAATTCCGCTAGCTAATAGCGGAAACATACATGTAGCTTCAAATAAAGCACTATAACGTGATGGAAGTGGTGCCTTCATGTTAAATAATGTGTATTTATTTAAACTAGCCATTTTATTTAGAGTATTTTCGTGAATATCTGTAGTAATATAAATCAAATCTGTAAGCATTATTGGATCAATTCCTGCATTTTTTAAATTATCTGTTAAAAGCTTACGATATTCTCTAAAAGCAATTGAACTTTCTAGCGAAATAGCAGATTTAGAAATATAGTTGATTGCAAAAATTTCATCTTTAAGGTTATATAGAGAAGCTACTAACTCTTCAGGATTGATATTACCTTGCGTAAACACTAATTCTATATCAGGTTTTAGCTCGCTATAAGAGTTATAAAAAATATCATAGATAGCTTTTGTTAAAATATAAGATTCACCATCTGCAACTACTACTAGTTTTTTAATCCCGTTACTTTTTAAAAAGCTGATAGCTGAAGCAAAATCCATTTTGTTGTTTTCTCAATAATTTTTAGCATACTCTTCAAGCTTAAAATTATATTCAGTATCTTTACCTTTTAAAATTTCAAATAAACTTTCCATTTTGCTTAAGCTATGTTGAAATTTCTTTTCTTTTTTAATGTTTGCAAGATTTTTAATATCTATATTTAATGATGAAAGTTTCACGATTATCTCCTATTAAGTTTAATTTTATCAATATTTTGACTTTAGGATATAAAAAAGCATTCCACAACTTGTAGAGTGCTTTTAAATATTATATTTTGAATGAATTTTAAATGAATGTTATTAATTATTTTTGTTAAATTTGTGTTTAATAGCGGATTATTCTTCAACTACTTCAGCAACATCTTCATCACTGTTACTTTGTCCATTAGTTCCAGCATTTGATGAAGCATTTTGTTGTGCTGCAGCGTTTGCAAAATTCTTAATTACTTCTTCAACTTGATCTAATTTTGTTTTTAAAGCTTCGATATCTTTTTTAGCAATTAAGTCTTCTAATTCTTTAACAAGTTTGTCTGATTCTTCTTTTGCTTTAGGATCCATCTTGTCACCTTGTTCAGCATTAGCTTTCTTAATTTGATCGATTAATGATTCAGCTCTAACAATTGTTTCAGCTTCTTCTTTACGTTTTCTATCTGCTTCTTTGTTTAATTCAGCTTCTTTAATCATCTTTTCGATTTCTTCTTCTGAAAGTTTAGATGAGTTTTGAATTGTAATTGATTGTTCTTTATTTGTTTTAACATCTTTAGCTGTTACTGTTGTAATTCCGTTAACATCGATTGAGAAACTTACTTCGATTTGAGGAATTCCACGGGGAGCAGCTTCGATACCTGTTAAGTTAAATTGACCAAGTAATTTGTTATCGTTAGCCATTTCTCTTTCACCTTGTACAACTCTAATTGTAACTTCTGTTTGGTTATCAGCAGCTGTAGAGAATACTTGTGATTTAGTTACAGGGATTGTTGTGTTTCTTGGGATAAGTGGTGTTGAAATACCCCCAAGAGTTTCGATTCCTAATGTTAAAGGTGTAACATCAAGTAATAAGATATCGTTAATATCACCAGCAAGTACAGCACCTTGAATTGCTGCACCAATTGATACAACTTCATCTGGGTTAATTGATCTGTTAGGTTCTTTTCCTAATGTTAAACGTACCATTTCTTGAACAGCAGGCATTCTTGTAGAACCACCAACAAGAAGAACTTCATCTAAGTCTTTAGCTGTAATTCCAGCTTCTCTTAAAGCGTCTTCAATAGGTTTTCTAGTTCTATCTAGTAAGTGTGAAGACATAGCTTCAAATTCACTACGTTTTAATTCTAATTCAACGTTTAATGGTCCTGCAGCTGTAACTGCTAAGAATGGAAGGTTAATTGTAGCTGTTGATTGGTTTGATAAATCAATCTTTGCTTTTTCAGCAGCTTCTTTTAATCTAGCCATAGCCATTTTATCGTTTCTAACATCGTATGAGTGTTGATCTTTAATCTTCTTGATTAATCATTCAACAATTTCATGATCTCAGTCATCTCCTCCAAGGTGGTTATCACCACTTGTTGAAAGAACTTCAAATGTTCCATTTTCAAGTTCAAGAACTGAAACATCGAATGTACCACCACCAAGGTCGTATACTAACACTTTCATTGATTTATTTGTTTTTTCAAGTCCGAATGCTAATGCAGCAGCTGTAGGTTCGTTAATAATTCTTAATACATCTAATCCAGCAATTTTACCAGCGATTTTTGTAGCTTCACGTTGAGCATTATCGAAGTAAGCTGGAACTGTAATAACTGCTTTTGTAACTTTTTTACCAAGTTTAGCTTCAGCATAATCTTTCATATATGAAAGGATCATTGCTGAAATTTCTTCTGGTTTGTAGTCTTTATTATTTACATGAACTGTTTTATCTGTACCCATTAATCTTTTGATTGATACAACTGTATTTGGGTTAGTTTCAACTTGTCTTTTAGCAGCATCCCCAACAATAATTTCATCACCTTTAAATGCAACTACTGATGGAGTTGTTCTTTTACCATTTGGGTTTTCTAACACAACTGGTTGTTTGTTTTCCATAACTGTAACAACAGAGTTTGTTGTTCCTAAGTCAATTCCTAATACTATTTCTTTTGCCATAATATAGCCTCCTAAAATAAATGAACTTTATTTAAGTTTAGGTAAATATTCATTTTAATATTCCCTTGAACTGATAATATTATACCACCATTTTAGCAAATACAATACACATTTGCTAAATTTTTTTAATTATTTTTTACTACTATAACACCTGCTGGTTTTACTAGTCTAGAATCGATTGCTAATCCTAAACGAACCACACGAACAATTGTGTTATTTTCTTTAGATTCATCGACTACAAAATCTAAAACTTCTTCTTTTTCAGGGTTAAATTCATTTCCAACTTGAGGTTCTACAATATAAGCTCCATTATCTTCAAGTAAGTTTGTAAATTGTTTTGCCACAATTGAAAATCCATAACAATAATTTCTTACTATATCATTATCAGAATTAGTCCCTGCATTTGTAGCAGCTAAAAAGTTATTAAATGGTTCGATGAAATCTTCAAAAAATCCTTGTAAAGCATATTTTTTAATTTCAGCTTTTTCATTTTTCATTTTTTCGTGTAAGTGAGCTTGCTCGGCTTCAAGTTTTTCTTTTGCTTTAGCTTGAAGTGATTCAAGTTTTTCCTTATACATATATTCGTCAACTAAAATTTTATGTTCTTTTTCAGCTAATTTAGCCTTTAGTTCAGTAACTTCAGCTTGAAGTTTAGCAATTTCTTCTTGATCTTGTTTAGAATCTTTAGCTTTAGCAGCGTGTTTTACATGAATTTCTTCAATGACAACTTTTGCTGTTTTACCTGCTAAATTTTCTAATGGATAAGTTTTGCTAAAACTTAATTTAACTTCTAGTGTAGGCTTAACTTTTCTATTAATTAAGTATTCATCAAAATTAGGAAGATATTGTTCTTTACCTAATTCAATACTTGTTTGTTTTGTGTATTCAGGAACAATTTCATCCCCTAAAAATAAAGTAAAGTTTCCTTTAATAACATCACCAACATTTAATTTAGTACTATTCATTTTTATCTTCCTTCTTTCTATTTAAGTAATTGTCTAAAATTTTTAAAGCAGAGCGCATCATATCATAGTTTGATGTTGTTGCACCAACTACAGAAATTTCAGTAATTTTATCTCCTGATTCAATTTTTTTAGACATATATGCACCAGAATCATCAATCATGATCTTGATTTTTTCATTTTCCTCTAGCTCAGTTTCGATGCTTTCTCAAACAGAGTGATTTTCAATTAATTCAATCATTTTGTTTAAGTTTTCACGATCGATTTTAGGACTTAGAATAATATTGTTTTTACCATATATATTATTTCTACTTTTTGTTCTAAATCCGATATTGTGGAACACATCTTCTACAAAGGAATTGATAAGTTCTTGATATTTTTTAACTGATTGAGCAAGTACATCTTTAAGTAGTTCTAAACGAACTGGAATTTCTTGTAATGGAGTATTAATCAATCTTTCTTTAAATATTTTGATAGCAATTCTAACGTCATTCATTTTGAAGTCTTTATCACTGATATTCAAAATTTTAGAAAATACTTCACCTGAAGAAATAACCATAACAATTGTTGCTTTAGTTTCGCTTAGTGCTACTAGCTCAATACTTTTTAATTCCATATCATGCACATCTGATTCTGTAGTAATCATCGTTAATCCAGTCATATCAGAAATGATTTGAGCTGCTTGATCTACAGTTTCATCAATGCTTGTATTTTTGTTAGCAAGTATTGCATCTAATTTATCTTCAAAACGTGTTGGAACTAATGCAGATAAATATTTAGCATAATAATTTAACCCTTTTAATGTAGGTATTCTTCCACTTGTATGTGCTTCTTTTTTAAGGTATCCAAATTCTTCCAAATCATTCATTATGTAACGCATTTTTGCACTAGAAAAATTAATTTCTGAATGAAGTGGAGCATAATTGCTTAATAAAAATGAAGATGAAATAGGTTCACCTGTTTCTATATAAGCTTGCACTGTGTATTTGAGCACTGGTTCATATTTTTCACTTAATCTTTCTTCTGTTTTCATAGACTAATTTTACCACATTATTTTTATTTTTAGCAAATAAAATCCTAATTTGCTAAATACTTGCTAAAAGAAAAAGTTACCTTATATAAGGCAACTATTTACTTGAATAACCAAATTTTTCTAGAGCTTCTGGATCATCATTTCATTTTTTAGCAATCTTAACTTTAAGAGTTAAAGTAGTAGGAACATCAAATTGATGTGCAATTTTTAAACGAGCATTTCTACCAATACGTTTAATTTTTTCTCCACCACTACCTATAACCATACCTTTTTGAGAAGCTTTTTTAACATAAATAATAGCATCAATGGTAATTCGATCATCTTCTTCAATAAACTCTGTTACTTCAACTGCGATTGAGTGAGGTAATTCTTCATAAAGTTCATTAATAGCTGATTCACGAATGATTTCTTTAGCTAAAAATCTCATAGATTTATCAGTGATGTATTCAGGATCGTATTGAGCTTCACCTTTATATGTGTATTTTTTAATTTCTTTAATTAAAGCTGAAACAGATTTGTGATCGCTTACATCTGTAGCGATGATATTTTCAAATCCGTGAGCTTGTAATTCTTGAATTTTTTCAACTAAAATTTGTGGCTTAGATCTGATTTTGTCGATTTTTGAAATAACTGCAATCTTGTTTTTAGCATTGCTAATTTTTTCAAGAATCATTTCATCACCTTTTCCAATTTTTTCATCAGCTGGAGAAAGGAATAATACTACATCAACATCTTTAACTGCGTCATAGGCGTTTTTGTTTAAAGCTTCACCTAATTTATTTAATGGTTTATGAATTCCAGGAGTATCAGTGAATATAATTTGTGTATCATCATCGGTATAAATACCAGTAATTTGATCTCTAGTAGTTTGTGCTGTGTCAGTTACAATTGCGACATTGTATCCTAGAATTGCATTTAATAATGAACTCTTTCCAACATTTGGTCTACCAACTATACTTGCAAAACAAATTTTCATAATTATTTAATTGTAATTTCTTCTGCTCTGATACTGAATGGAACAAGTTCTTCAACTGTGTTTACTCTAAGGCTTTTTCCATCGTTACTGTATTGGTAAACTTTAGCATCTAATGGCATGAATTCTGTCATTACTTGTCTACATCCAGCACAAGGGCTAATGATTTCATTTTTACCACTAATGATGTGAATTTCCTTGAATTTTCCAACTTTTCCACCGTAAGCTACAGATCCAAACATTGCACTTCTTTCAGCACAAAGTCCAGATGGATAAGCTGCGTTTTCTACATTTACTCCGTAGTATTCTGTTCCATCTTCAGCAACTAAAATAGCTGCAACTGGGAATTTAGAATATGGTGCGTAAGAATATTTTAATAAGTCTCTTAATTTTTCAAAAGTCATTTTTATTATCTCCTTAATAAATTTGTGAGCATATAATCCTTACTTTAGTCGCCTTTAACCGACATGCTCGAATTAATCTTCTTCTCTAGTAATTTTTAATGGATTAAATATTGTATCCACTATAGCATTCATTTCTTTACGTTCATCTTCAAGTTCGTGATCGTAACCCATTAAGTGCACTAAACCATGAGCAAATAAGTAGCAAAACTCTCTACGAACTGAGTGTCCAAACTCTTCTGCTTGTTTTTCAACTTTTTCTCAGCAGATAACAAGTTCTCCAAGATGAAGAAAAGGCATATTTTCAGCAAAATCATCGAACCCAAAATCAAATGATAAGATATCTGTAACATAATCCTTACCTCTATATTCTGCATTAAGCTCTCTGATTTTCTTAGGCGAAACTATAGTAACATCAAGTAATACAGGTTTCTCAATGTCAAAATATTCTTTTAAATTTTTAAGAATTTGTTCCATTTCATCTTTATAAATAATGGCTCTTTTAATTCTATTACGTACTGAAATTAAGTTTTTGTCTTTAATATTTGATAATTTAAGCTCAGAGATACCAAAATCCATTTGCTTTAATATGCTATCGTTCATAATTCTCTCCTATTTTGTATAAAATTATTATACTTTTATTTTAGTAATTTAATATTTCTTTTTTATACATATCAAAATATTTTTAAGCTTATTTTATAGAGAAAAAATGTAATTTAATACAGTTATATCATTCATTTTAATACTTACTCTTAATTCAGCAATATTATTTTGAGTCAGAAAGAATTTTAATGCTTCATTATCTACTGAAATCAGTGTACCTTCAACTCTTTTTGCTTCTACTGCATAGCTATAAAGCTTGTCGTTATAGTTAAAGTTTATTGTAACTTGATTACTAGGTAATTCTTCAGGTGTAACATTGTATAAATATAAATCTTCACCTTCGTATCTTAGCAAAGCATCTTTATATGTTTCAAGTTTTACAGTTACAACTAAATATAGGATCAAAATAAAGAGAAAGAAAATAATTATGCTAAGAATAATTTCTAATCAGTAACTATGCACTCATTTCTTGTACATCGATTACCTCACTTTCAGGATATAAATAACGACTATTATGGCTTATTTCTAGTACCATTGCATTTTTCAACTCTTTTTGAAGTTTCCTACACAAAACTTCAAAAGTATAGTTATCTAAATTTTCAAAAGCTTCATCTAACATAACTACATCATAAGGAATTAAAAATAAACTTAATAAGGCAATAAATTGCTTTTGCCCTGAAGATAAGCTCGACATCGATATATTTCTAGCTAAATTTATATTTAGGTGCTGCAATAAATCATTTAACCCTATATGATTGATTAATTCGTTAAATTGATCAATATTATTGATACATAAGAAATCTAAAACAGAAATCTCTAAATTATTATCCTTACCTATATAAATAACTTTAGATTTATACATAGCATCAAGAAATGGATTGACTTTTTGACCATTAATCAGTATTTCACCATCATCAACTTGTTTTGAACCACTTAAAACTGCACACAATGTTGTCTTACCACTTCCGTTATTCCCTACAATGTGATAGTTTTTATCAATTACAAATGATTTAATATTTAATGCCTTGTTTATATGAGAATCTGTGTATGAATATGTTGCTGAAGCAAGCTTAATATTTTCTATTTTCTTATCTACAGTTTTGGTTTCTTCTATTATTTGATCATCAAGTTTAAATATTTTTAACATACTATAACTTTTTCTAAATTCACTATAAGAAGAAACTAAAGGAAGTATGTTTTTTATAGGTCTAGTAAATAAAGAAGCACCTGTAAGAAAGAATATTAAATTAACTATGTTAAGTTGGTTTTCTCAGATTTGAAACGATCCTATTAATAAGATGCATAATGGAGCAACTACATCCAAAGTCGCTAACATTGTATCTAGAGTTATACTCTTTGTTTTAAAATTCAAGATTTTATCATTCATACTTTGGTATGACTGATAAAGTTTGTTATATAAGTCTTCCTCTAAGTAATAATTGTAAATATTCTTTATATGATTATAGTAATTGTTAAAAGCATTATCAGTTGTGATATTTTGTTGTAATAACTTTGGAAATTCCTTATCATAAATACTTTTAGATAAAAAACTTAGTAGCAACGTTAAAGCTGAATAAACTGCTATTACTATCATTAAATATAAGTTGATATTTCATAATAAGATTAGAGCTAAAACTAGGGTAACCAAGCTAGAAATAACTTCAGGAAGAAAACTAATTTGAAATTGAATAATATTTTCAAATACTCCGATTCTATTTTTAGCTTCTAAAACAGTTAATTTATCAATTACCTTATAATTTTTAAATTTTAGCTCCTTAATAAAATCTAAAGTAACTCTTTCACGCCTTTGTGCTAGGATTTTTTGTAAAATCTTTTGGCTTAAATTTTTTAGTGAGAAATTTAGCAAGACTATAAATATAAAAACTAAACCTATGTAAATAAGATGAATATTAAGCTTATTAGGAATAATCTTTTCTAGGATTATCTTATTGAAGTATGGGAGCGAAAATAAAATTAAGATTTCACATAATAGCGCAATTAAATAAAATGTTGAAAATTTATCAAATCTTAGTCAGGAACTTGCAGATACTTCTTTATGTACTTGAAGGCTTTCTTCTATAGGTTTGAAGTCTATGAGCAAGTTGAAAAAGTTTTCTTGGAATTCTTGATGTTTATATGAAACATTACCAAATGTTGGATCATAAACCTTAATTTTGCTTTTAGTTACTTTTTTAATAACAACCATATGTGTGTTGTTATCTTTTTTTATTAGTGCAGCAATTGGAAAGACACTATCATATAGCTTTAGCAACCTATCAAAGTCACAGTTAAAAACATCTATCCTAAATGAATAGTTCTGTGCCAGTGCTTCAAAATCAGGAATAGATATTCCTGTATCAGTATATTTTGCATTTAATTTTAGTTCGTTTATGTCGATTGAATTGATGTTATTTCGATCATAAAATCATTTCAATACGAATAATGAGCAATCTCTAATATCTACTTGTTTTTCTTTCATACAACTTATAAATTAAATTTGCCTATAAGCGAACAAAAAATGAACAAAAGCCCTAATTTTCTATATAATTATGTTATAAAAGCGAAAGGAGATTATTATGAGTAATAAAGTAGTAGCACTTGCTAGTGACCACGCTGGTTTTAAACTTAAAGATGAATTAGCTACATACCTTAAAGAAAAAGGTTTTGATATCGTTGATTTAGGACCTTCTACAGATGCAAATTCAGTTTCTTACGCATTAATGGGAAAAGAATTAGCTAACTATGTAGATGAAGCTAAACCAACATTTGGAATTGGTGTTTGTGGAACAGGTTTAGGAATTTCTTATGCTTTAAACAGACACAAACACATTAGAGCAGCTAGAGTAACTTCAGTAGAAGACGCACACTTAGCAAAACAACACAACAATGCTAATGTTTTAGTATTCGGTGGTCGTCAAGTTACTTTAGATGAAGCTAAAGCAATGGTTGATGAATATCTTAAAACTGAATACGAAGGTGGACGTCACCAAGCAAGAATTGATGAATTGGACGAATAATTATGGCTGAAAAAAACTTAGAAATGAACGAAAAAGAAGTTAAAGAACTAGCAGCTGTTTGACACGTTTCACAACACCCAGATGGATGAAAAGTTATCAGACAAGGTGGCGTTAAAGCTATCAAAACATTTGATACACAAAAAGAAGCTATTGAATATGCTAAACAATTAGCTAAAAATAATGAAGGTAGATACCTTATCCACAGTCAAAAAGGTAAAATTAGAGCTGGTCAAAGCTTTAAAGATAAATAATAAAATAACGCCAATGCGTTATTTTTGTATTAAGATAAAATTTAATTATGAATAAATCAAAAATAAGCTTAAAAAACATAGCAATCTTTTCCGTGCAAATAATCCTATTTATAGGGTTATTTGCAGGGATTACTATGTTAATTTTAAATGTAGATCGTCGTTATGCCTATTTACTACTATTCCTTCTTTATTTCATAAATGTTATCTTTGTTTTTGTGATTTATGCGCAAAATAGAGAACACGAAGCTAAATTTAGCTGGATTTATTTAGTCCTACTTATTCCTTTTATCGGCCATGCTATTTTTATTGGTTATGGGATGATATTTAGAAATAATTACGAACTTGCTATTAATGAAAATCCTAAATATTCTCTTAAATCCTATAAAGAACTTATTAACTGTAATAACTCAGCAAAACACATTTCAATGTTAAAACGTATGGAAAACATTAACCAAAATATAGTTTTACCTTGCAATTTTGATTTCTTTGCTGAAGGATATCGCTTTTATGATGATTTATTTGATGCTTTAAACCAATCACAAAGAAGCATTTATATTGTTACCTATATCATTAAAAAATCTGAAATATCAAAAGAATTTTTACACATTTTAGAAGAAAAAGCTAATCAAGGCGTAAAAGTTAAGTGGTTAGTTGATGATTTTGGTGCTATGGCATCTCAAAAGAAATTACTTAGACAACTAAATAAACATCCTAATATTGAAATTAAGTTGATTGGTAAGATTTATTATCCATTTATTAATGCAGCTTCATTTTCAAGAAACCACCAAAAATTCATTATTATAGATAATGAAATTGTCTTTTCAGGTGGGAACAATATTTCGGATGAATATGCTTCCATGTCTAAAAAATATGGGCACTGAATTGATTTAAATTACAGAATCACAGGTCCATATATTAATGCTTATATCATTCACTTTATCAAGTTTTGAAAAGTTATCGCTCGTAAGGACATTGATATTCAAGCATCTTTATATATTGATGATGCTAAAGAATATAAAGACTCAGCTTTATTAGTTACTGAATCGCCTTCTTATTCACATTCTGAAGCAGAATTATTCTTCTTAAAAATGATTCCGAACGCTAAAAAGAGCATTAAAATTGCTACACCATATTTTTCAATTACACGTGCTTTAGAAAAACAAATAATCCTTGCTCTTAAGAGTGGAGTAAAAGTTATCTTATACTTCCCTGGTCTTCCTGATAAGAAGTTGGTACACAAAATTGGTATTTATCAATTAAGCAAATTGATGGAATATGGGTTAGAAGTTAAAATCTATGAAGATCACTTCTTGCACACTAAAGCAGGATTAATTGATGATGAATATGGATGAGTCGGAACAAACAATTGAGACTCACGTAGTATGTTTTCTCAATACGAAACAATGGACATTCTTGCTGGTGAATCTATCAAAGAACTTTGTGGAATTTTCCACAAATATGAAAAAGATAGCAAAAAAGTGGAACATTTTCCAGAAATTTGTAAAAAACCTAATGTAATTGAAAAATTTCTATATGATATAACTAAACCACTGATATAATTTAAAAGTACAAAAACGAAAAAGAATTTCAGTTTATAAACAAAAGATACTTAAATACTATGGAGGGACACTAATGAAAGAATTTTCATGTAAGATTGTCGACCCAATTGGGCTACACGCAAGACCTGCTACACTAATAGTTTCTACAGCTACAAAATTCAAATCCGATTCAAAATTAATTTACAACGGACGTGAAGCTAATTTAAAATCTATTATGAACATTATGGCCTTAGGTGTTAAACATGGAGCCGAAATTACCGTTAAAGTTTCTGGTGAAGACGAAGCTGATGCAGTTAAAGCTATTAAAGGTGCATTAGAAGCTAACGGACTTATATAATAAATATCACCCTAATTATTTAGTGGTGATTTTTTTGTCCAAAAATGGCAATAAAAAAATGCGAATATCGCATATTCTGGTGCCCAAGACAGGATTTGAACCTGCACGGATTGCTCCACTAGATCCTTAGTCTAGCGTGTCTGCCGATTTCACCACTCGGGCTTGTTGTTAATATTATATTATAAAATTTTAAAATCTAGAAGAAATTAAGCACAAAATTACTAATTTTTAGGGCTTTTTTATCGGCAAAAAAGTCTAGATTTCCTAAAAAATATTGCACTATTTTAAATTTAATTAGTAAAATACATATATGGGATTTTTTACAAAATTAAAAGAAAAAGTTTTTACTAGAAAAAAAGATGTAGAAACTATTAATAAAGAATTAGATGAAAAAGAAGTTAAAGAGATTTTAGCTTCTGAAAAATTTAAAAAGTATGAAACAGGATTAAATAATGCTTCTTCATTCGGAAAGAAACTTCTAGAAATTCAAAACAAGCACGTAAAAATTGATGAAGATTTCTTCGATGATTTTGAAGAATTGTTAATTATGTCAGATATTAATGCTTCTCTTGTAGATGTTATGATTGAAAAAATCAAACAAGAGATCAGAGCAAACAACATCGATGATCCAAAACTTATTGGTGAATTAGTAGCTGATATGATGTTTTCAATCTATGCTAGTGGCTCAATCGTTAACACTAATTTAAATTTTGAAGATGATAGATTAAATGTTTTTATTTTTGTTGGAGTTAATGGTTCAGGGAAAACAACTTCTATCGCTAAAATAGCAAATAAATACATCAAGGAAGGTAAAAAAGTGCTTATTGCAGCTGCTGATACATTTAGAGCTGGAGCAGTGAATCAACTTGGTGTGTGAGCAGATAGAATTGGAGCAGCTATTGTTAAACCTGATAAAGAAGGCGCAGATCCTTCTAGTGTTGTATATAAAGCTATGGAAAAGGCTAAAAACGAAAATTATGACTTATTAATCATTGATACAGCAGGTAGATTACAAAACAAAGTTAACCTTATGAAAGAGCTTGAAAAAATGATTGGTATTATCCATAGATTTGAACCATCAGCACCTCATGAATCACTTTTAGTATTAGATGCTACTACAGGACAAAATGGGTTATCTCAAGCTAAACATTTCAAAGATATAGCTAACTTAACAGGTATTATTCTAACTAAGATGGATGGAACTTCTAAAGGTGGAATTGTTCTTTCTATCAAAGATGAATATGATATCGATGTTAAATATGTAGGTCTAGGAGAAGGACTTGATGATCTTCAAGAATTCGACCTTGAAATGTTTATTTACCAAATGACTAAGGATTTAATCCATGAATAACAAATCAATTGAAAATATCGATAGATATACAGCATTATTTGATAAATACGGAAACTTATTAACGCATAATCAACAACAAGTTTTTAGACTTTACTACGAACAAGATTTATCATATGCAGAAGTTGCTGAAATTCTTGCAACTACTCGTTCAGCAGCTTATGATACTCTAAATAAAGCAATTAAAAACTTACTTAAATATGAAAAACAATTAGAGAATGAATAAGAACTATTTATGATAATTGTTTTTAAAATTTAAGCCTATTACAAGGGCTTAATTGAAAAGATGGCATCTAATATTGGTGCCATCTTTTCAATTAAAACTTTTTAAAAAATATCGGGATAATTCCCGACTTTTTTCTTATTTATTCATTAATTCATCTTGCTTTTCTTTAGTAATTGCATCAATTTTAGCAATTTCTTTATCAACTTCTTTTTGAATTCTATCTAAATAATTCTTTTGAACATCTTCTGATAATTCTTCATCAGCTTTTATTGCTTTATTAATGTCTTGACGTGCATTACGAACACCAACTTTAGCATTTTCAGTTAATTTAGCTAATGATTTAGTCATTTCCTTACGTCTTTCAGTTGTAAGTGTTGGGAATGTCAGTCTAATTTGACTTCCTTCATCAACTGGAAGAATACCTAAATTAGCTTTTTCTAAAGCTTTAGCAATTTCTTTAACTGATGTGATGTCGTAAGGCTTGATTAAAAGTTGTTGTGGTTCAGGAACAGAGATGTTAGCTAATTCTTCAAGTGGTGTTAAAGTATCGTAGTAATTAACTCTAACTCCTTTAATAATTTGAGGGTTAGCTCTTCCTGTTGAAATTTTAGATAACTCGAAACGATAGTGTGAAATAGCTTTATCACATTTTTCTTCAAGTTCTAATAAGTACATTTCTAATTCCATTATTTAATTACCTCCGTATGAGTAATTGTTCCTTCTAGTGCTCTAACTATTGAATTTTCTTCAAGTAAGTTAAACACGATTAAATTAATATTATTATCTCTTGCCATACTTGTGGCTGTTAAATCCATAACTTGTAATTTCTTTTCAAGAATTTCATCATAAGTTACAGTGTCATAACGTCTTGCGTTTGGGTTTTTCTTAGGATCTGAATCATATACTCCGTCAGTTCCATTTTTTCCCATTAAAATAACTTCAGCCCCGATTTCAGAAGCATATAATGTTGCAGCTGTATCGGTTGTGAAAAATGGTCTACCTGTACCACCAACAAAAATTACAACTTCACCTTGTTCTAAATATTTTAAAGTTTTTTCATTTACATAGTTTTCAGCTACTCTTTGGTCGATATTAAGTGAGCTTTGAACTCTAGCTTTTAAGCCAACTTGTTCAAATCCACTACATAATGCAAGCCCATTCATAATTGTAGCTAGCATCCCAATGTAATCAGCTCTATTTCTGTTGATTCCATTTTTTTCAGCAGAAGCACCTCTTCAGAAGTTACCTCCACCAATTACGATTGACACCTCAACTCCTTGAGATACAACCTCTTTTAATTGATGAGCAATGTTAGAAACTAAATCATAATCGATTGCTAAATGTTTTTCTTTATTTGCAAAACCTTCACCTGAAAGTTTTATTAAGATTCTTTTATATTTGATCATTTTTCACCTCTTAATTAGTTATTGTTTATATTTTATATTAAAAATACTTATATCTTAACTCCTAAATACTTTTTTTATTATATGTATATAGCTATAAACATCATTTTTTGAGATATTTAATCTAGCTTAGTAACTCTGAATTAAAAATTTGCTTTTATTTTACAAATAAAGTTGTTTTGATTTTTATATCTTAAAAAATACTTATAAAACTCTCCTATAGTACTAAAAAATGTAAATGTGGAACAAAATATGGAACATGCTGTGTTTTTTCATTTTTCAGCAAAAATGTTTATAATTGTATAACAATTAAGACGAAATGGTTACATTACCATTTTTATTAAATTTACTATTAGAATAATCATTCATAAGAAAGGAATTATTAATATGGAACAAAAAGAAAGATACCTATTCGCAATCGACTTAGATGGTACAACATTACAATCAAGTGCGACAGGTGCTATCCACGATAGAACTGTATCAGCTATTAAAAGAGCTACAGAAGAAGGACACGTTGTATGTATCCTAACAGGAAGACCTTGAAGA
Organism: Mycoplasma tracheobuteonis; assembly: GCF_054456995.1. Classification (NCBI taxonomy): domain Bacteria; kingdom Bacillati; phylum Mycoplasmatota; class Mollicutes; order Mycoplasmatales; family Mycoplasmataceae; genus Mycoplasma; species Mycoplasma tracheobuteonis. The sequence continues at coordinate 77,361 of NZ_JBTKTG010000002.1, forward strand.
AGTACTAAATTTATTTATGACACTTTAGGTTTAAACACAATCGTTTCTAACTTTAACGGAGCTCACATTCACCACCCTTATAATCAAGAATTTATCCCTTACATCAAATACTTAAACTTAAACGAAGCTTTATACATTATTGGAGACCCTTTAGTTCAAGCTGAATTAACTAACCTCGCAATCGAAGGGCCGGACTGGGTACAATTAGACCACCGTGATGAAGAATTAGAAAAAGTATTCGGATTCAAAACAAGTTCAAAACTTCAAATCGGACTTAACTACCACAAACTACCTTTAATGCCTACAGGAGTTATCTTTGATGTTAAACCTACAACAAATGTTGAATTTTTAAGAAGATACCTAAAAGCACGTTACGGAGACTTAGCAGAATTTTCATACTGATCAAAAGGTGAAGGACTTACACCGGTATTTGATATCACAAATACTCAAGCAAACAAAGGTAAAGCACTTAGCTTACTTATCCGTTACTACGACATTAAAATTGAAAACACAATTGCTATGGGAGATGGATTTAACGATGTGCCTATGTTTAAGATCGCTAATGTTTCAGTAGCTATGGCTAACGCATCAAAAGATGTTAAGAAATATGCTTCAATTAAGATTTCTAAAACAAACAAAGAAGGTGGAGTTGGAGAATACATTCACAAATTCTTAGACAACCCTAAAGCAGAAATCGAAAAATCAAACGCAAGAAAAAGAAAAGTTCAAGCTGTTGAGGAAGAATAATAATGAAATTTATTGATGATATTAATTTATTTGAATTAGATGAGAGTGAAGTTATCGGTGTAGACGAAACTGGTGTTGGAGACTACTTTACACCACTAGTTTCTTGTGCTGTATATTTACCTAACAGATTGAAGAAATTCGTCTTGGATTTAGGAGTAAAAGATTCTAAGAAGATCTCAGATGCAAAAATTAGAACACTTGCACCTAAATTAATGGAGTTTCTTCCTTATTCAGCCTACATCTTGTCACAAGCTGGCTTTAATAAATTAAGTAAGAATCTTAATAATAATGAATTGAAATTCTTCACTCATGCTTGTGCTTTATCAAATTTACATCAATATCATGCTGCATCAACTAAAGCAAATGCAATCGTGATTGATAAGTATTCAACAACTAATTCAATCTTAAAATATCACAATAAAATATTTTCAAATAATTGGGCCAACATTTATGAATATGACTTGCCTACATTGTTAATTGAAAAGGCTGAAGATGTTCATTTGGCAGTTGCCTGTGCTTCAATTATTGCTAGATTCAAATTACTTGAGTATATGGATGTGCAAGAAAAAACTTGAAACTTTCACTTTAATTTAGGTGCAAGCAAACAAGTTAAAGAACAAGTTAAAGACTTTGTTCTAACATTTGGTGAAGACTCTCTTGCTCAAGTATGCAAACTTAATTTCAAAGTAAAATAATCGCATTTCTAATGCGATTTTACTATACTTTTTGAGCTAATTTAATACAATTAAATTAAGACATAAACATAACTAGGAAAGGTGCAAAATGAGCAAAAAAATCGACATTAAAATCAGAGATTTTGATAATCTAGAAATCCAATTAAATCAAGATGCTAGTGCTGGAGATTACATTTCTCTTCTTGATCTGGGTTCAGATAATATCTCTATCTTATTTGAAAAATACAAGGAGCAAAGTTCATCTTTTATCTCTAAAATTAAGGAACAAGTAATTAAAGAATACACTGCAAACTTATCTAAACAAGTTGAAGTTGTTGAACTTATTTCTCAAAAAGAACAAGAATATAGAGCTAAATTAGAAGCTGAAGCTGATAAACTACAAAAAACAAATTTAGAACTATCTAAAAAGGAAAATGAGCTTAATGCTTTAAACAAGCACCTTGAAGAACTAAATAAATCAATCGATACTAAAGTTAAAAAAGAAGTTCTTGAGACTGAAGTTAAACTTAAAGATCAAATTAATTCACTTCAACAAGAAATCAACAATTCAAAAAATGAAAAAGAATCCTTAATTAATCAACACAAAATGCAACTTCAAAATATTAGCGAACAAATGCAAACCATTGTTGAAAATAAGGTTCTACAAGTAAAAAATGAATTACAAGATAAGGTTTCTAAAGCTTTAGAAGCAGAAAGAATTAAGCTTATTTCTCAAGGAAAACAGGAACAAAAAGAAATAGATCAAGCAATTAATCAAGAAAAAGTTAGTGGACTATTAAAACAAATTGATGACTTAAAAACAGAAATCGCTCACACTAAGGAAGAAAACACAAAACTTACACAAGCCAAATATATGCGTTCTACAAAAGAGCTTGGAGAAGATTTTGAAAAATCTATTATGGATTCTTTAAATGAAAACTTTGGTTTCGACTCTCATATTAGATTTAGCAAAACTACTAAATCAAAAAATAGTGAAGGTAAAGATACCAACAAGAGTGATGATGATGCAACTAAACCAGATTTTCTAATTGAATTTTTAAGCTATGAATCAGGTAAAGAAAACCAAGTCATAGGATCAATCGTAATTGAAGCTAAAGATCAAGCTAGTGAATTAGGAAAACAAAAGAACTCTGATTTTTATAAAAAACTTGAAAAAGATCGTTCAAAATATAAGGCTGATGTCGCTTTCTTAGTTACAACACTAGAACCCAATGAAAATTACCTAGTTAAAAATGTAAATGAATATCCAAACATCCTTCAAATGCGTTTTGAAGCTATGCCTCAAATGATTAAAATTTGACAAAGACTATTTTATGAAAAAAATAAGCTTAATCACTTGGACATAGCTTTAGAAGCTAAAAACACATTACTTAAAAAGTTTGATGAATTTAAAGAAGAATTTTCTTCAATGAATGTTCGTTTAGTTGATGAAACAATAACAAACATGCTAAAACAAGTCGAAAATTTAACACAAGCTACAAATAAACTTAATTCTTTAATCGAAGAAGAGCTTAAAGGTAGATTTAAACGTCTTGTAAGCAAATTTAATTCATTTAGTCTTCTTAAAGAAATTAAGAAATCTAATCTTAGTGACGAAGAATTTAGCAGCATTAATCTAATTGAGCACACGATGAAGGAAATTCCTAATATTCAAGATGCCGAAATAATTGATGAAGAATAGAAATTTAACCTATAGCTCTATGCTATAGGTTTTTTGTATAAAAAACTAGTAGCTTAAACCACTAGTTAATTTTAATCTTTCTTATATTTATTTACTTTTACACGTTTTACTTTAGGAATATTAAGCACCATTGTAAATTCGCCTTTGATACTATCTAAAGCTAAGAATTGTTCATATAATTCTTGCCCTGTTCCAAAGAATCATTCCTCATACATTTTAGTTAGTTCTTTTGCTAAACAAACTTTTTCTTTTCCACCGAATACAGTATTAATATCCTCTAATGTGGAAAGTAATTTATGTGGTGATACATAAAAGATATATGTCCCTATTTCTAGAGTTGAAAGTTGGTTTATTCTTTGTTGACTTTTATCCTTGATAAAACCTAAAAAACTAAATTCGTTTGAGAAGTTTGAACCAACAAATGCTGTTATAGCTGCATTAACACCGGGAATTATTTCAACTTCAACACCTGCTTCTTTAGCTTGAGCAATAGCTTCAAACCCAGGATCTGAAACAACAGGCATTCCAGCATCAGAGACTAAAGCTATATCGTTTCCATTTTTAATTAATTCAAGTAGACCTTTTGATGAGCTTTTTTCAGTGAAGTTATTATATGTTAATAACTTCTTATTTTTGATTTCATATTTTTCTAGTAACTTATGTGTTACTCTTGTATCTTCACAAGCAATGTATTCTACTTGATTAAGAATACGTAAAGCTCTTAAAGTGATATCTTCAAGGTTTCCAATAGGTGTTCCTACTATATATAATTTAGCCATAATACTCCATTAATTTGTTTAACATAATTTGTTTTTGTAGTTCAAAGATAGCTTGTCTTTTAATTTTGTTGATGAAATCATCGATATCAACAACAAAATTAATGATGTTGTTACACTTATGATATCATTCATCACTTAATTCACTTAACTCTATGATTAAGTCGTTTTTGTCTTTCATATAACGTAATTTACCTAATAACATAGCCTTTAAAGTTAAGAGAATAAATTTAGACATTTGCAATTTTTCTTTATTAAGCACACCATCTAAATAGATGAATAATTCTTCAGGTTTATCAAATGATCTTTTAATAGCATTTATTAGCATTCTGAGTTCAAAATTAGCTGCTGAAAAGAAATCTTCTTCATCATTTTCTATAAGATTTGGATTTTTAAATAAGTAAGCAAGTAACAAAGCAATATCTTGTTGTTGTATTTCACTAGGTCAGCTAGCGAAAATTTCTTGATAACTCATGTTTTCAACTTTTATTACTTGAGCACGGGAAATAATAGTATCTAAAAGAGCATTAATATTGTTTGAAGTCAACACAATTATTAAATCCTCGCTAGGTTCTTCAACCGACTTTAAAATTGAGTTTAGCCCATTGAGAGAGGTATTTTCGATGTTTTTAATAACTAAGATTGAGTATTTATACAATCTTTTAGTAGTGCTTGCAAATGATAATGCATAAAAAGCATTATCTAATTCATCTTTTTTAATACTTTCTTCGCTACCATCTAGGAGTAAAACATTTGGAGTAAGGTATTCTAATGTAGAGACTTCCTTATTACCATTAATTGCATTAATAAAATTTATAAGATCGTTATCAAATGAATAATTTTCTTCACCTTGTAATAAAAATAAATGATTTAACTTACCATTACGAGCTAAATCATTTATATTTTCAAGTATCTTAGTTTGTAGCATTCTTTTTTAAGAAGGCGATAAATTTAGGGTGTTGGTGAAGTTGATTGATAATATCTTGAAGAACTTCTTCTTCTGTTTGAGTTGCATCTATAACCATAAAACGTTGAGGATCTTCGTTGATTAGAGTTAAGTAACCTTTATAGACAAGGTTATGAAATTCTAATTTTTCTTGTTCCATTCTATCTTCAACAAGTCTTGTACTTTCGCGTCTTGCTTTTGATTCTTCTGGTGTTAGGTTTAAAAACACTGTAATATCAGGTAATGTGTTATTTATAACGATATTAGTAATAGCTTTTGCAAATTCTATACCAAGTTCTCTTGCAAATCCTTGATATGCATAAAAACTATCAACATATCTATCACACACAACTAATTGCCCCTTTTCAATAGCAGGTCAAATAACCTTTTCTAGGTGAATTCTACGACTTGTTGTGTATAGTAAAGCTTCAGCAACTGGAGAAAGATCAGAAGATTTATCTAAAATGATTTCTCTAATTTTTTCAGCCTCTTTAATATCTCTTCCACCTGGTTCTCTAGTTCATAGTACACTAATTTCAGGATGTAAATCAGCTAATTTAGCTACTAATTTTTGTGTGATGGTTGTTTTTCCTGATCCATCAAGTCCTTCAAACGATATAAACATAGCAACTCCTTTATTTTTGTCTATTATTCAAAGCGAACTTAATAGTTACTTCATCCATATAATCTAATGAAGCACCTAGTGGAACCCCGATAGCTAATTTAGTAACATTTAAGTTTTCTTTCCCTAATTCAATTTTTAAAATTTGACTAGTTATTTCACCCTTTAGTGTAGGTGAAATCGCTAAAATGATTTCATTAAAACCTCTCGCATAAGCAAGAAAGTCTTTAATTTCTTTTTGATATTTAATTACATCTTTTTCTTTTTCAATTAAGAAAGGTAAGATATAGTATTTTCCTTTATAAAAACCTGCATCTTCAATTTTTTGCATTGCTTGTAGGTTTTCAATAATAAGAAGCGAATTATCACGCCCCTCATCATCACAAATTGTACATTTATCCTCATGCATTAAACTACTGCATATTGGACAAAATTTAGTTTCAATTTTGATGTCTTGAATTAATTTACATAATTCATAGACATCATCTTGTTCTGATTCTAGAATCCAGTAAACAATTTTCTCAGCTTGCTTTTTACTGATTCCTGGTATTTTTTTTGCCTTTACAATAAAAGCATTAATATCATCAGTATAAAACATAGTTAACTAGAAAGGCATTCCCGGCATTGCTGGAGCTAGTTTTTCAGTTTCTTCTTTGATTAGATCAATACCTTCGTTGAATGCAACTACAAGTAAATCTTGTAATAATTCAATATCATCTGGGTCGACTAATAATTCATCTAGTTCAAGTGATACTACTGAGTAGTCACCTTTCATTGTAAGTTTAATTCCTTGTTTTTCAATAACAAATTCTTTTTCTTCTAAATCTTTTTGTTTAGCTTCAAGTTCTTTTTGCATTGTTTTAATTCTTCTTAAAAAGTCTGGTGACATATTCATAGTAATCTCCTAATTTTATCTAAATAAGTTAGCACGATTGATGAATCAATCGTCATTGTTTTCTTTTACAGTTTCCTCAAGAAACTCAGGTTCTACAACAGGTGGTAATTGATCCTTGTGTGTATTGATATAATCCTTAATTTCAGTTACTCTAGCGTGTGAAATAGGATAAATATATTTATAAGGATCTCCGAAGATATATGTGACAAAACCTTGTAATCACTCACTATCTCCTTTTTTAGCTAGTTCATCTAAAACTTCTTGGTTATTAGATGTGACTACAATAAAACGATCTGAACCGAACATAATTTTGATTTGTTTAAAAAGAGCTGCTTGTTTTTTAAATTCGGGCTTAGATAAGATAATTGAGTCTATATTTGCAAGTGAATTTTTGAAAATAGCTGTGTAATTATAATCAGAATTTTGTTGGATTCATCTTGCATCGTTTACATATTCTTCAATTCCACGTTTTTGCAGAAATTCTTCATAAGGAACTTTCTTAGCAATTGGTGTTTCTTTATTATATTCTAAACTGCTGAAATCTTGAATTTTGTTTATATCTATCTCTCTAGTTGAAATAAGATTTTCTTTTTCACCTGTGTTAGCTTGTTGATTAATAATCTCTGAATCAACATCTTTGATATCACCTTCTTGCTCATTATTATTTAATAGAAATTCTCTTGTTTGATTTAGCATTTCATTAACCATTGTTTGAGTTTGATTATTTTGCTCAATTGCACTTGAGAATGATAAATCCATTTGTGAATAATCGTCTTCTTTGATTAATTTATCAGCAATAAATGAATCTTGCACTGAAGCATTTAAGAATGCATGAACCTTTTGATCAACAACAGTTTCAAGTTTTTCACTTTCGTTGCTTTGAACTATTTCTTCTTCTTTATTTTCACTGACTAAATCAATTTCAATACTTGGCTTAATATCGAAATGGAAGTTTTCAGATACAAGATTTAGCACACTTTCAGTTGTATGATGTTGAATGTTTATATCTTGCATTTGATCTAAATCAAGAGCTGAACTTTCTTCTTCATCTTCTTGTGGAGCAGTTAAATTAATAAATACTTCAGGTTCTTCTTCCTCAACTTGTGGTGCTTCAACAACAGGTTGTTGAATTTGAATCTTTTCTTCTTTAGGTGGTTGGATAACAACTTGTTGTGCTTGAGGTTGAGATGCAACTACATCTTCTGTTTGAAATTCTTGTAATGCCTTTAGAAGTCCTAATTCAATAATTTCAAATGGGAATTGACTTCTTTGCACCTTGATAAACATATCGTAGAAAGTATCGGCTAAAACAAAACAATTATGTACTGAAGTTGTAAGTTGATTTAATTCAGCTTCTGAATAAATTGCAAGTAAGTCACTTGAATGAGTTTTTAGATAAAGTAGTTTTTCTTTATTTAAGTTTAATAACGAAAGCACAAGTTGGCTTGGATCAATTCCTTTTTGCTCTAATTCATTGAGTTTTTTGATTAATTCATAAGCATTAGCGTTTAGAATTAAGTTCATTAAAGCAATTGTTTCTGATGTAGATAAAATACCAAAGTTAGCATATAAACTACTTGCTGTGATATTTCCGCCATTAAATGAAGCTGCTTGATCTGCAATTGATAAAGCATCACGCATACCACCACTTGATAAACGAGCAATTATTCTTAAAGCTTCTTGTTCGTAAGTGATTCCTTCTAAATCAAGCACATGTGCAAGATGTTGCATGATATCTTTATCACTCATACGATTAAAATTAAATGATTGAACTCTAGAACGAATTGTTAGAGGTACCTTTTGTACATCAGTAGTAGCAAGAATGAATATAGAATGTAAAGGAGGTTCTTCAAGTGTTTTTAAAAGAGCATTAAAAGCACTCTTGGTTAACATATGCACCTCATCAATGATGTAAATTTTGTATTTACTATTGATTGGAGCTTGTTCTATTTTTTCTTTTAAGTCTCTAATTTCATCAACACCATTGTTTGAAGCTGCATCCATTTCAATGATATCCAAACTATCATTAAAATGATTTAAGCAATTTGCACAGGATTGCATTGAATTAGAAGAATGTGAGCAATTTAAAACATTAGCAAAAATTTTAGCTACAGATGTTTTCCCAGTTCCTTTTGGTCCACAGAATAAATAAGCATGTCCAACTTTACCTGAAAGAAGAATATTTTGTAGCGTTTTAACGATGTGTTCTTGTCCCACAACTTGTTCAAAAGTATTAGGTCTATATTTTCTATATAATGTCTTGTAACTCATTTTGCTCCTTTATGTTTTAATATTATAAACAATTAAAAAAATTGCTAATATAAATAAATAAAATTTATTATATTAAAAACTTTTAGTCCTAAAACATAGGAATATTCGTAAATTTTCATATTCCATAAAATGAAAATAAAAAAAGTCCTAAGGACTTGATTATTTAGCTTCAACTTCAGCAGCTTTTCTAGCAGCTTTTGCTTGTTCTTTAGCTAATTTTTTTGCACGAGCTTCAGCACGTAATTTGTTTTTTAATCTAACTACTTTACGCATGTTAATCCTTTTCATTTAATTATTAATAATTATGAATTTATTTTACTATAAAAGTTAAATTTTTAAAAATTTTTTTCTTAAGAATAACTAGTTAAAATAGATTTTTTAGTAATATAAAATTGATAAAAATTCTTATATTTTCACTTCACAAGCTTAAGGAAAAAATCAAAAATCAATCTAGGCTTTTTATAACTATGTAAATAAAATAAATTATAATTAAAAGGAAACTTTTATTCAAATAGGGGTATTTATGAAAAAAGAAAAAGAAAAAATCGTAACTGAGAAAATTATTAATGAAACATTAGATCGTATTATGGCTGATCGTTTTGGAAGATACTCAAAATATGTTATTCAACAAAGAGCACTTCCTGATGTTAGAGATGGGCTAAAGCCTGTACAACGTAGAATTTTATATGCTATGTATGGCTTAGGTCTTTTTAGCGATAAACAATACAAGAAATCAGCTAGAGTTGTTGGTGATGTTATTGGTAAATACCACCCTCACGGAGATTCTTCTGTTTATGAAGCTATGGTTAATATGTCTCAATGATGAAAAATGAATCTTCCTCTTTTAGATATGCACGGAAATGTCGGTTCAATTGATAATGACCCTGCAGCTGCCATGCGTTATACAGAGGTAAGACTTTCTAAAATTGCTGAATTTATTATTGGTGATATAAAGAAAAATACAGTTAAATTTGCTCCTAACTTTGATGACTCAGAAGTAGAACCTACAGTCTTACCTTCAATTTTCCCTAACTTACTTGTAAATGGTTCAATGGGTATTGCTATTGGGATGGCCACAGATATGCCTCCTCACAACTTAGGAGAAATCATTGATGCATCTATCTATCGGATTTTAAATCCATATGCTACATTTTATGATGTAGTTAAGTTTATAAAAGGGCCAGATTTTCCTACAGGTGGAATTATTCGTGGTACTAAAGGTATACTCGAAGCCTTTGACACAGGTAGAAACCAAAAAGATAAAATTAGATTATTTGCTAAATACAACATATTTGAAAAAGAGAAATATAAGTACATTGAAATTACTGAAATCCCCTATGGTGTAGTTAAATCTAAATTAGTTTATGATATTGATAACATCATAAATAATAAAGATGTTGATGGAATTATAGAAATCAAGGATCAATCAGATCGTGAAGGAATTAACATTTTAATTACTTTAGATGCTAATGCTAGTGAAAAAAGTATTTTAACCTACTTATTCCAAAAAACAGATTTACAAGTTACATATTCTTACAATAATACTTGCATTGTACAAAATTCACCTAAAACACTTGGAATTGTACAATTAATTGATAGCTACATTTTACACGTTAAAGATATCAAAACTAAGACTTTAATTTATGACTTAGAAAAATATAAATTACGTCTTGAAATAGTAGAAGGTTTTATTAAAGTATCTGAAATTACTGATAAAGTAATCGAGGTAATTAGAAAAACCGAAGGATCTAAAGCTGGTGTAATTGAAAACTTAATTAATGCTTTTGGTTTTACCAAAAATCAAGCTACAGCTATTGCTGAGTTAAGACTTTACAGATTAAGTAAAACAGATAAAGAAGCTTACTTAAGTGAAAAAGCTGAATTAGTATCAGAAATTAACCGCATAAACCTACTACTTAGTGACGAAGGTAAATTTAACGATTTTATTATCGACCAATTAAGTCAATTAAAATTAATGTTTGCTAAGCCTAGAAAAACTCAAATTGTTGAAGAAGAATTTGACTTTAGCTACAACGAAACAGACTTAATCAAAGAAGAAATGATTAATATAGGACTTTCACGTAGTGGATACATAAAACGCCTATCACAAAGGGTTGTAGATTCAAATAACTTTGAAACATATAATTTAAAAGATGATGATTATTTAGTATATTTTGGAAAAGTAAATTCAATTAATAATCTATTGATTTTTACTGCTTTAGGTAACTATATGATTATCCCAGCTTACAAGATTCAAGAATCTAAATGAAAAGATTTAGGTTTCCACTTATCTAATTTTGCTGACTTCCTTCTTGCTGATGAAGTTGTTGCTGTTTATGAAATTAATAATTGAGATTCTTTAGTTTATATTGCTTTAGGAACTAAGAATGGATATTTCAAAAAGACCTTGCTACAAGACTTTTCTGTATCAAGAATCAATAAATCTTATACAGCTATTTCAATGGAAAAAGGTGACAAATTACTCAATGCAACTATTTGCAACGGTTCACGTGATGTAGTTATAGTGACTGAAAATGGTTGTGTTTCAAGATATAGCGAAAATGACTTACCTCAATATGGGTCAAAAGCCAAAGGAAATAAGGGAGTTTACTTATCACTTAACGATAAAGTTCAAGCATTTACAACCGTAAATACTGATGGTTTATTAGGACTTGTTTCTCACAATGGTCAAATTGTAAAAATCAAAGCTGATAAGCTACCATTCGTGCCTAAAAACATTAAAGGAAAAGCTATTTTTAAAGATGCTAAAAAATTCGTGGTTAATAATATTGCTGAAATTTCAAATGATGAAACAACTATGCTGGTTCGTGATGTACTTGAACGTAGTTTTATTGATGAAGTTAAATCATATGCAATTTCAACTGATACTCCTAGAATTTACCACTTAGATGTAGCTAACCCTGAAAAAATTGCTTTCAATATCAAATACTTTGATCAAGATTATAAAGCAGGAGAAATGATTTTCTCTAAAGAAAGAGTGCAAACTGAAGCTAAAACTTTAGAACAAGTTAGAATACTTCAAGAATCAGCTACTGCTGCTATTAATGCTTTAATGGATAAGATTAACAAAAACTTAGAAGCTGATAAAAAGAAAGATAAATAATATATTTACAAGTAACAATTTTTGCTCTTGTTACTTGTTTTTTAATAACCTTTTTAATAATGTTGTTATAATACATGCGATATGAAAAATCATTCAATTAATATCTTATTTTTAGGTGATATTTTTGGAACACCAGGTGTGAAAACTGTAGAAAAATTTCTACCTACCCTAATCAAAGATTTTTCAGTTGATTTCACTATTGCACAGGGTGAAAATGTAACTGGTAGAAAAGGATTAGATAAAAAAGATTACGATAGACTTTCACAAGCTGGAGTAAATGCTTTTACAATGGGGAACCACGTATGAGCAAATAATGATATCGAAAACTTTATCGCAGATAGCAATGTTATTAGACCATATAATATTGATCCAGAATATTCAGGTGTAGGAAGCAAAATATTTGATGTTAAAGGAAACACTTTAAGAGTAACTTCTATTATGGGGATTACATTTAACGAACTTATGTCTCCTTGAAAACAAGCTCAAGCTAATAACTTCTTCGATGCAATGGATGAATTGCTTGAAGAAGAACCAAAAGCTGATTTTCACTTTGTTGATTTCCATGCAGAAACAACAAGTGAAAAAAACGTTTTTGCCTTATACCTAGATGGAAAAGTTGATGCAATATGTGGAACACATACTCATGTGCAAACTAATGATGCAAGAGTTCTTCCTAATGGTACTTGCTATGTAACTGATGCAGGTATGACAGGTCCAATGAATAGTGCTATTGGCGCAAATTTTGATGAAGTTTATCACAAGATGCGTTACAATGCACACGAACGCTTTAAAGTAAGTGATAACAATACACAAATTAATGGTGTTATCATCAAATTAGATAAAGTAAATGGTAATTCTATTCAATTACTTAATATTTCTGATATCCAAATCTAAATTAATCAGCAAGCCTGATTTTTTTATACCCACTTTTAAGGTGCAATCTTATTTCAGTATATATGCAACTTTTCCAAAATACCTATGCCATAGGATTAAAATGAAATCTCAATAGATAAATTGATAAATTAAAAATCAAGAACAAAAAGCTCTTGATTTTTAATTTATATAAATGGTTTTAACACTACTCCATAGCGTTTTGCTTGTTTTTGAAATTCATTTTAATAGGACAACCTCTGAAGTCAAAAGTTGCTCTTAATTGATTTTCTAAGTAACGTTGATATGAGAAGTGTAAGTATTTTTTATTATTAACAAAGAATGTAAATGTAGGAATTTTAGCTCTTTCTTGACGAGCGAAGTAAATATTTAATCTACCACCATTAAATGGTACAGCAGGTTGAATAATTTGAGTTTCCATAATTAAGTTAGATAACATTGAAGGTTTGATATCTCTTTCAAGATTTGTTCTAACCATATTAATAGTTTCATATAATTTGTTTAAACGTTGGTTGTATTTTGCAGAGATGAACACAAAAGGTACTCAAGGAACAAAGTGGAATTTGTTTCTAAGTTTCTTTTCATATTGAGCCATAGTATTTGTTTCTTTTTCAACTAGATCTCATTTGTTTATAACTACAATAATAGGTTTTTCGTTTTCTAATGCATATCCAATTATACGTGAATCGAAGTGTGAAACTTCTTCTTGTGTTGCATCAATAACGATTAATGATAAATCAGCTTCAGCAAGAGAGTTCATCGCTCTCATTAGTGCATAGTGGTCAACTGATTCAACTAATTTTGATTTTTTAGTTATACCAGCTGTATCAATAACATTATAGACCTTACCATCAATTTCTACAAGTGATTTAACTGAATCACGTGTTGTTCCTGCTATAGGGGAAACGATTGAACGTTCTTCTTTAGCGAGGTTATTAAGCAATGAACTTTTTCCTGCATTAGGCTTACCAATAATTGCAAGATTAAATGTTTCGATATTTTCTTCTTCACTAAAATCTAAATCTTCAATACATCTATTTAGCACATCACCAATACCTTCTCCGTGAAGTGCCGAAATAGGGAAAATGTGATCTACACCTAATTTATATCAAGTGTAATCGAATTGTTGATTATCTTCAAGTTTATTTGCTACAGCAATAACTGGTTTATGACTTTTATGAAGAATATTCATGATAAACATATCATCATTAGTGATTTCGCTTGTTCCATCAAATAAGAAGATAATTACATCAGCTTCTTCGATAGCAATTTTAGCTTGGATTTGAATTTGTTCTTGAAAAGGTCTATTTTCAATTTCAATTCCACCTGTATCAATGATTTTTAATTCTTTTCCTGCTCAATGGATTTTTTCATAAAGTCTATCACGTGTAACACCTGGTTCATCGTGTACGATTGAAACTTTTTTACCTATGAGCTTGTTGAAAAAGGTACTTTTTCCAACATTAGGTTTTCCAATAATAGCTACTGTATTACGCATTCTTACCTCCTTGTAAGGTTTTAATTTTGTTATCTATAATTTGTAGGATGTGATCTAAGACTTCTTCTAAATTCATATCAGTACAATCTACATAAATTGCATCTTCAGTTCTATGAAGAGGATCGATTGCTCTATTCATATCTTGAGCGTCTCTTAATTTAACTTCATATAAAACTTCTTGAAAATCTGTGTTGTATCCTAAAGCTTGGTTTTGCTCCAATCTTCTTCTAGCACGTTCTTCTTCACTTGCTCATAGGAAGATTTTTACTTCAGCATGAGGCATAATTTTAAATGTTGTATCACGACCATCAATAATGTAACCCTTACTTTTAAGTGTCATTTTTTGAATGAAATCTACAACAAATTCACGCACTTGAGGAATCTTTGCAACAGTTGGTGTAATTTTTGAGATGTAATCAGCTCTAATATCGTGTGAGATATCCACTCCACGAAGTAATGTTACATCATTAGGTTTTAACTCAATCATTCCAGGTTCTAGTGAAGCAATGATCTTATCTGTTTCATGAGATTCGATTCCTTGTTTGTTTGCATTATATGCAACTGCACGATATGCACTACCACTATTAATAAATGTGTATCCTAATCGTCTTGCAATTTCTTTTGATATTGTTGATTTTCCTGCACCACTTGGTCCATCAATAGCTATATTAACTTTCATATGTTCTCCTACAATTAAATATAAATAAAAATGCACAAAATTATATTTCGAGTTTATTTACCTTTACTCGAGTAGTATTTGTGCCTTTGTTTTTATTGGCTACTTGAGTACTATTAGGTTGAGAATTTATGATTTCATAGATTACTTTATTCTTATCATTAATTTCATAAAAAGAATAATTTTCCATGAAGCAACCTGATAGGTTCAAGTATTCAACTCCAATTTTGTTTAATTCATCTTCTACATTTTTAATTGGCTTTTTATCGGTTATAAAAGATTGCTCATCACATCAATCTTGAGGAGCTTGGATATTAAAATGTTTAATTTCGACTAATTCTGATCCAAAAAATTTATTAATTCATTTCACTTCTTTTTCAAGTTCATTATTATCTTGAATCGCAAGGTATTTTAGCCTTTGAAATGAAGGAATTTCTTGGGCAGATTGTTTTGTTTTATAACCTAATTTACCCATAGCTTTATTTTACTATATTAATTTACAAAAAAGTTATAAAAATAAAGAAAAAAGGCTATTTAAAAGCCTTTATCACAGCCTCCTTAAACACTTTCTCATCCAATGGATGGAATGTGTTTACCTTTTGATAAGCTGTTTTAATTACAAAAGTAATGTACTCTTTATTATTCTTAAATAACTCAGCAATAGGTCTTTCACTAACTAATAATTTATCTAGTTCCGGATCTGAAGGAATTTCTCTATCTGAAGTGTCTATTTGTGACTTAAAGAAATTTTCATACACAGGTGAAGAATAAATAAACATTAAAGAATAATAGATAACTTTAGAAGCAAATATTTTAGGATATTTCTTAAACATCATTGAATTAGTGATGTAGTCCTTAAACATTGTAAAGCTATTTCTATTTTTAATATAACTTTTATCTATATCTAAGTTATATTCTTCTATATTCATTTCTGATATATCAGCTCATGAAATATGTATTCTCTCTTTTTTGCTTAGTAATACTATTAGCGCAAAAACCACAATAACAACATAAAAGATTAGGGAACAGTAACTAATTAAAGCAAAAGCTCCTAGTCAACTAAATGGTTCTAGAACATCTGTTTTATCATTTCCTCATACTTTTAGTGTTCCTGTTGCATATACACAGAAAAATATAATAAGAATGCTTATGTAAGCTGAGCCTTGTCCAAGTTTTCAATATGTTTGTTTTCTTACTCAGTTTATATTAAATCCAGCTCTAATAAAATTAAAGTATCCATACATCTTAAATGCTGCATAAAATAGTAATGTAGCAAGTATTATTGTAATCACATATAATCAGGTAATCGTCATAAAATTATTTTACTAAATTGTCTACTTATTGGATAATTTATTTTACTTATTAAAATGGATTTTTTCTGAATCATTTTTTTGAAAATATCACTAGTTATATTTTGTTTTATAACTATCTCCTAGCCTTATTAATAAAAATGTGGAACTTTTATGGAAATAAATTTTTCACTTCATAATTGGTAAAATAATTATGAGGTAATTATTTTAATTACCTCAACTCAAAACATACTCACTTTTTATTTCAAAATTTATTATTCCATATCAAAAATCAAAATCAATATTATTAACATTTAATCTCTTATATATTTATTTTTTATGATCTAGTATAGATATTTCAATATTACATTCCGAATAAACTTTTTATATATTATTTTATTGTGAAAACAATCCTTCCACATTTTGTTTTAACTTCATTTGAATAGATCTGCCTCCTTTTTTATAGACATTAAAATCGTTATAATTCGAAGATACGATTTATTCCTCCAAATAATATTATTCTAAACATATTAGATACTTACCTATATTTTTTATCGAGATTCGCATAATAATATAATTATTTTAACAACGTCTGTTTTATTCCCGTAAAACAGACTTTTCTTTTGCAAAATAAAAACAGGAGCTTACCTGTTCTTAGAATTTAGATATCCAAACAGCACAATTCCTGTTGCCACTGAAACATTAAGAGATTGTACAGTTCCAAATTGATTAATGTGGATACATTGATCAGTTACTGAAAGTACACTTTTGCTTACTCCAGTTCCTTCATTTCCCATAACTATTATTGTGTGTTCAGGATATGAAATAGTAGTGTAATCAATTGAATCTTCCTGTAGTGTAGTTGAATAAACTCAGTATGAGTTATTTTTTAATTTAGTTAGTACAGCACTTAATGAACTTACTTTATAGAAATTCATTCCTACAAATCCACCTGAAGAGACTTTTAATGCAGTTGAATTAACTTCGGCTGCATTATCTTTTGGTAGAATAATGTCCTTAATACCTGCTGCATTAGCTGTACGGATAATTGCTCCTAAATTTTGTGGATCAACTATATGATCTAAAACTAAAATAATTTCTGGTTTATTTTTTACTAATCTATCTATATCACTGTAGTTAATGCTTTTTATAGAAACTATATAACCTTGGTGATTTGCATTATTAGACATAGAATCTAAAACTGCTTTAGAAACAAATTCAACTTCTATTTGGCGTTTTTCTACCTTGAAGTTTTTAAAAGCTTCATTTACATAAATTTTTGAAATATTTAGATTGCTATTTAAAGCATCCATTACTGAGTTTTTACCTCAAATCAATGTTTCATTATTTACCTTATTTGACTTGCTTATAGTTGTTTTAGGTTCAAATTTTTCTTTTTTTCCATATCTGGATGGTTTTTCTTTTCTCATATTTTCCTTAAATTAAATTATTGCTTGTTAATTCATCACGAAGCTTATCTGCTTCTGAATATTTTTTTTCATTGATTAAAGCTTTTCAACTGTGGTAAATTCCAGCATATTTCTTAAAATCTATCTTTTTGAAATCGTAGCCTAAAACATCAAATATCATAACTATTGTTGCATAGTATTTATCTTCTTTTGTTTTATTAGCCTGTTTAATTATTTCATTAACTTCTTTATTAAAATCAGAGAATCTTAAATTAGCTATTGCTTGCATTGATTTTTCAAATAAGTATTTGTCATAGCTGTTTTTATCAACATTTTGTAAGTAAGCTGCAAAATAGATTCTTTTAACTTTATTAATAAATGTTGTTACAGATTCCAATGTATTATCATCAATATTAATTTCACTTGTATACCCATTTTGTAAGAAAATTGTTTTAAGTACATCAGGACTATAACTTTTTATAAAGTCTTTAGGCAAGATCACATTTTTTAGTGACTTAGACATCTTTATTCCATTTAAATTAATTTGTCCTGTTCTTAATCAAGTTTTAGCAATTGGATTTCCTGTATTTGCTAAAAATTGAATGTTTTCGTTTTCATGATGTGGGAATGTTAAATCCATACCACCTGAGTGAATATCCACACCTTGCTCATTGAAGTGTTTATAAATTAATACAGCACATTCAGTATGTCAACCTGGTCTACCTTTAGAAAATGGAGAATCATACACAACACCAACTTTAGTTTTCTTTCATAAAGCAAAATCAAATGGTGATTTCTTAAAGTTGCTATATTCATTTTCTTCAGAAATCATATTATCAATTTTTTGGTTTGATACCGTGCCATAGCTATCTTTGTATTTTAGTACATCAAATCAAACATTACCTTCAGAATCTTTGTAAGCTGCACCATTATCAATTAGTTTTTGAATAAAACTTATAATTAAGTCCATATTATCAGTTACATATTCTAAGTTTGTTATAGTGTCAACATTAAATTCTTTTAATATTTCAAGATACTTATCAGCATATATTTTTGCTATTTCTTCTTCACTTTGATTTGTTTCGATTGCTTTATTTATTATCTTGTCATCAATATCAGTGATATTATGTACAAACTTAAATTCTTTTCCTAATGCTCTGTGGGCTTTTAGTATTAAATCCATTACTAAAATAGGTCTTAAATTCCCGATATGAACATCATTATAAACTGTAGGGCCACAAGTGTAAACTTTAATCATTAAATCTCCTTAATTAGTTTATTCAATTATAATATATTTAGTTTTCAAATTATTAAAAATCCTATATATAAGAAGTGAAAATTTTAATGTTTAAGCCTATACAATATTAATAATTTTATATAATATAAAAAATTATTAATATACCTATATTTAAGGAGTATGATGTCATTAAAACAAAAAGTTAAGCTTGCGATAAATCAAGCTTTAAAACAACTACAAAATGAAGGCTTTTTTACTAGTGATCTTAAAATTGATGATTTAAGTTTTAATGTGGTTCAACCTAATGTTCCTGAAAACTTAAATGCTCAACAAGTGCAATATGACTTTTCAACTAATGTTGCTTTCATCGTAAAACAATATGCTGTAGATAAAAATCCTATGACTTCAGCTGAAAAGATAGCTGATTTACTAAATAAAGATGCTTTATTTAGTCAAGTTGATGTAACTCGTCCTGGATTTTTAAACATAGTTTTAGCTAATGATGCTTTTATTCAAACTATTCAACAAGTCATCAGTGAACAAGATGCTTTTGGTGGAAAATATGTAGAAGGAGAAAAACTAAATGTTGAATTTGTTTCAGCTAACCCAACAGGATTCTTGCATGTAGGACATGCCAGAGGTGCTGCATTCGGTGATTCACTTGTTAAAATTCTAAGACATGCAGGTTATGATGTTGAGGCTGAATATTATGTAAATGATGCTGGTAATCAAATTAATGTCTTAACTGATTCTATTTGAGTTAGATATTGTGAATTATTCAACATCCAACACCAAATGCCTGAAGATTGCTACAGAGGGAATGATATTATTTGAGGTGCTCAACAAATCAAAGATAAGTATGGTGACGAATTTATTGAGTTAGATCAAATAAAACGTGAAAAATTAGCAACTATAGCAACAAAAATTATGTTGGATAAAATCAAAGAAGATTTAGCTAGCTTTAACGTTACATTTAATACATTCTCAAGCGAAAAAGCAATTAAACAATCAGGTGCTATTGAAAAAACGCTTAAGGATCTATCAAATGCAACTTACCTACAAGATGGTGCCTTATTCTTAAAAACCAAAGCTTTAGGTGATGATAAAGATCGTGTATTAGTCAAATCAAATGGTGATTATACTTATTTCTTACCTGATATCGCTTATCACCAATTTAAGTTTAATAAATGCAGTAAATTAGTAAACATTTTTGGAGCAGACCACTCAGGATATATCCAAAGAATGAAGATCGCAATGCAATATTTAGGATTTAATCCAGATAATTTAAACATCTTAACTATTCAATTAGTTAGATTAATCAAAGATGGACAAGAATTCAAAATGTCTAAGCGTGCTGGAACAAGCGTTACTTTAGCTGATTTAATGGATGTTTCTTCAACAGATGCTATTAGATTCATGATGTTAACAAGAGAAATCAATAATAAATTTGACTTTGATATTGACTTCGCTAACTCACAAGATTCAAAAAACCCAGTATTCATAGTACAATATGCGCACTCAAGAGCAGTTTCTCTTCTAGATAGACTAACTAAAGATGCAATTAATAAAAACATTCAATTCACTGATAAAGCTAAAAAAGTTATCGTTGAATTAGATAACTTTGATGAATTAATCAAAACTATTATTTCAACTACTAAAGTTAACTTAATGACTCAATACTTAATTAATTTAGCTAAATTATTTAACAGTTTTTACGCTGAAACTAAATTATTAAATCACGAAGATCAAAGTACATATGCTTACTTAGTTCAAGCTGTACAAATCGTTTTACAACTAGGGCTTAAACTTATTGGTGTTTCAGCTCCTAAATCAATGTAATAATAAAATAATCAAGTATAATACAAATACTTTTAAGGGGATAATTATGTCAAAAAGAACAATGCTAGAAATCGCAATTAACAAAGTAAATTCAAACCCTACAGCTGAATTTAGCTTTTTTGAATTATTTGATGCTGTAGAAAATGAATTAAAATCAGACTGAGAAGAACGTTTTGTTACAGCTGATAAATCTTATGAAAAAGTAAGAGAAACAAAAATGGGTGAATTACATCGTCTTTTAACAGTTGATAAAAGATTTCAAAGAACACCTAACGATAAATGACAAGGTAAAAACATCGAATTTTAGTAGGTAATCATGGCTTTAGTAAATGCAAAAGATATGCTAAAAAAAGCAAAGAAGAATAAATATGCTGTTCCTCACTTTAATATTAATAATTTAGAGTGAACTAAAGCAATTTTACTCACTTGCGAAGAAATGAAATCACCAGTTATTCTAGGAGTTTCTGAAGGTGCTTTAAAATATATGGGTGGTTTTGAAACTGTATCAGGAATGGTTCTTGGTATGATCAAGGATTTTAAAATCACTATTCCTGTAGCTTTACATCTAGATCACGGTACTTTTGATGGATGTATGCAAGCCATTAAATCTGAAGCTTTTACATCAATTATGTTTGATGGTTCACATCTTCCATTCGAAGAAAATAAAGAATTAACACAAGAGCTTGTTTTCCTTGCTTCAAGTAGAAATATGTCTGTAGAAGCTGAAGTTGGTTCAATTGGTGGTGAAGAAGATGGCGTTATTGGTGCCGGCGAAATTGCTGATGTTAAAGAAGCAGTTAAATTAAGTAGACAAGGAATTACAGTACTTGCTGCTGGTATCGGTAATATACATGGAATTTATCCTAAGGATTGAAAAGGATTAAACTTTGATGTGCTATCTGAATTAGCTACAGAAACTGGACTTGGAATTGTGCTCCACGGTGGTAGTGGTATTCCTAAGGATCAAATTCAAAAAGCTATCTCACTTGGTGTTACAAAAATCAATGTTAATACAGAACTTCAACTTGCAAATCATGAAGCAATTAGAGAATTTATAATCTCAGGTAAAGATTTAGAAGGTAAAAATTACGATCCTAGAAAGCTTTACAAACCAGGCTATGAAGCTATGTGCAAGGTAATTAAGGAAAAAATAATTGAATTCGGTTCAAACGAAAAGGCATAAGCCTTTTTTGTTTTGCTTTAGCAATAAAGGATTAAAATTTAGATATGAAAAAGTTTAAGAATTTAATATTAACTTTAGCAGGTATCACTACTTGCTTGATACCAGCTATCACAGTACAATGCAGCAATAAACAAACGCAAGACCAACCAACTAAGGATTCAACTTCTCAGCCTGAAAAACAACCTATATCAAAGCCAACTCCCACTCCAGAGGTACAACCAGAACCACAACCTGCTCCTCAACCTATCGAACCAGGAAATACTCCTATAACTCAACCAGTGCCAAATCCACCACAAAATAGTGCTTTAGCTATTAAATATGCTAGAGAGAATTTGCTTACTAAAAACGAAATCACTTCATATGCACCTTTAAATCAATATTTATCAACTCAAGTTAATAACTTAAGCCACATGAATAATCAAGATGAAATTGATAAAATTCAAAATAATTTTAAAGCTATGAACAAGGTGTTTTCAGCTGAAAATGAAGCTGATATGCAAATAAAGAAAAGTTGAGCTAAATTTAATTTATCAATAGATAAAATGATTCAAAAATCTCAATACATTATTGAACATGATTTAAACAATGACCAAAGTAAATCAAAATATGAACTTTACTTATCAAATTTAAATAACAGAGTAGCAAATAAACGTTTTGATTTTTCTCTAAGCGCTTTAGAATTTGATAAAGAATATACAGATGAATTAAAACAATATCAAGTTTTTATGCAAGAGAATTTACCAAATGGTTATGCAGTACTAATGGGACCTGTAGCCGATGGTGATACAGTATATGGTGTAATTTTTGGAGAATCTAATGATGGTAGCGACATTAGCAATCAATTTATGAATGTTCGTATGCACAATGGTAGAGATCTAGGTGTTCGTTTTAGAGGTGTAGACACTCCTGAAACATTTAAAAATAAACCAGACAAAGATAAAAAATTAGCTCCTAAAGAAAATGAATATGCTCAAAAAGCAAAAGTAAATTTACAAAAAATTGTTGAAGAAGAAAATTATGTCTTCTACCTTAAACAAACAGATACTGATATTTATGGTAGATGAATTTGTTTCTTCTTCCCTAACTCTGAAATGAATCTAGATGATGAATTTGGTACACAACAAGTTCGTGAAGGTCTTGCTAGATACTGATACATTCAAGATAAAAATCCTAAAGCTAAGTATTATACACACACTCAATTAGAAAGAGATTATTTAGCAAATATCATCAAAGTTCAAGCGAAAGCTCAAGAAGAAAAACGTGGATTTTGAGCCGAAAATATAAATGATGTATTCCATGTTGATGAAAAATAGCAGCGATGCTATTTTTTTTATCTAGCTCATAGGCATATTAGTTAGATTTAAACGACTTGAGCAATTTGGAAAAAGTCCAAATTTCGATATAATTCTAATAAATATAAATATTTATTAGAATTGGAGCTAAAATGGCAGAGCAAAACCAACAACAAAACAACTATAATGCAAGTAACATTCAGTTTTTAGAAGGTCTTGAACATGTTAGAAAAAGACCAGGGATGTACATTGGTTCTACATCTAAATCAGGACTTCACCACTTAGTTTGAGAAATTGTTGATAACTCAGTTGACGAATGTATGGCTGGGTTCGCATCAAGAATTGATATTACAATTACTCCTGATAATTCAATTATCGTTGAAGATAATGGGCGTGGGATTCCTGTTGATACACACGAAAGATTTAAGATCTCAGCTCTTGAAGTTGTATTAACTAAGCTTAACGCTGGAGGTAAGTTCGAATCTAATGCTTATAAGGTTTCAGGTGGACTTCATGGGGTTGGAGCTTCAGTAGTTAATGCTTTAAGTGATTCATTTAAAGCTTGAGTTAAGAGAAATGGAAATATCTATTTTGCAGAATTTGCTAACGGTGGAAAAACTATTCAATCAACTCACATTATTGGAGAATGTAATCCTAATGAAACGGGAACAAAAATTCAATTCCATCCAGACTATTTAGTAATGGAAGAACTTCCTTTTGATAAAGAATTAATTATCGACCACGCTAAACAAATTGCACACTTAAACAAAGGGCTTTATGTTTCAGTAACTGATCTTCGTGATAATACACAAGTTGAATTCCAATATGATAATGGGATTATTGATTATGTCAACGAATTAAATGAAGGGTATAAGCCTGTTACACCAGTTATTTATGCAGAAGGTGAATATTCAGTTAAAAACAATAAGGATGAAGATGTTGTTATCGGTGTAGAAGTAGCAATGCAATACCTAGCAGATTTATATCGTGGTAATGTAATTTCTTACACAAACAACATTTCAACTCACGAAGGCGGAAGTCACGTTTCTGGATTCTATGATTCACTAATGAGATTAATCAACAACTATGCAATTGAACATGGAATTATCAAAACTGATGCAGAAAAATTCACTCGTGATGATTTACTCGAAGGCGTTACAGCAGTTATCTCAATTAAACACCCTGATCCTGAGTTCGAAGGACAAACTAAAGGTAAATTAGGTTCTAAAGATGCAAGACAAGCAGTAAATAAAGTATTTAGCCCTATCTTAGAACGTTTCTTAAACGAAAATCCTGACTTAGCTAAAAAGATTATTGAAATAGCTACAACAGCTCGTAAAGGACGTTTAGCATCTAATGCAGCCAGAGAAAACGCAAGACGAAAAAACGTTTTTGAAAGTGGAGGATTACCTGGTAAATTATCAGACTGTACTTCTAAGAATGCTGAAGTCTCAGAATTATATATAGTCGAAGGGAACTCAGCTGGTGGTAGTGCTAAAATGGGTAGAGACAGAAAAACTCAAGCCATTCTACCGTTAAGAGGGAAAATTATTAATGTAGAAAAATCTCGTCAAGAAAAAGTCCTTGCTAACGAAGAAATTCTTTCATTAATCACAGCTCTAGGAACCGGATTAGGTGATAACTTCAATATTAACAAGTTAAGATACCACAAGATTGTTATTATGACTGACGCCGATGT
Source organism: Mycoplasma tracheobuteonis (assembly GCF_054456995.1). Classification (NCBI taxonomy): domain Bacteria; kingdom Bacillati; phylum Mycoplasmatota; class Mollicutes; order Mycoplasmatales; family Mycoplasmataceae; genus Mycoplasma; species Mycoplasma tracheobuteonis. The sequence goes on from NZ_JBTKTG010000002.1 coordinate 102,131, forward strand.
CGATGGTGCTCACATTAGAACATTATTGCTCACATTCTTCTACAGATATTTTAAACCTTTAATTGAACACGGATTTATTTATATTGCTCAACCACCTCTTTACAAAATTCAACAAAATAAATTTGTTGCTTATGCATTCAATGATGCTCAAAAAGATGATATTTTAGCTGATTTAAATCCTAATACTAAAATTACTATTCAACGTTACAAAGGACTTGGAGAAATGGATCCTGAACAATTATGAGAAACAACAATGGATCCTGAAAACAGAAAAATGCTTCAAGTTCAAATTGAGGACGCATATAAAGCAGATCAAGTGTTTGAAACACTTATGGGTGAACGTGTCGAACCAAGACGTGAATTTATCCAAACTAATGCTAAATATGTTAAAAATATTGATTTATAATAGTAAATTCTTATAGCCTCGGCTATAAGTTTTTTTATACTTTTAGCACTAGAAGTTAGGCAAATTAGTATCAGATCCTTTGCTTAGTAGGCAATGTTATACTATCTTCAGGATGCTATATATATTTTTGTGTAAATTCATAAATTATTAAAAATGGCAAAAGAAA